>JAEZNC010000090.1 GCA_023441905.1 Bacillota bacterium
GTGTCTGCACCTCGCGCACGACTGCAACCTGCGCTGCGAATACTGTTTTGCCAAGGGCGGCGCGTTTGCGGGGCGGCGCGAGCTGATGAGTGCGGAAACCGCAAAGGCCGCAATCGATTTTCTGGTCAGCGTCTCGGGTACGCGGCGCAACCTTGAGATCGACTTTTTCGGCGGCGAGCCGCTATTAAACTTCGAGGTGCTCAAGGAAACCGTCAGCTACGCGCGCAGCATTGAAGCGCAGCACAACAAGAACTTTCGCTTCACCGTTACAACCAACGCATACCGCGTGACGGACGAGATGAAAGAGTATATCAACAAAGAGATGAACAACGTTGTGGTTAGCATCGACGGGCGGCCGCATGTGCACGATGCCGTACGGAAAACGGCGGGCGGCGGCGGCAGCTATGATCGAGTGGCGGAAAACGCGAAAGCGCTGCTGCTTAATCGCGAGGGCGAATACTATGTGCGCGGCACGTTCACGGCAGACAATCTCGATTTTGCGGAGGATGTGCTGCACGTCGCGGATATGGGGTTTTGGGGTTTGTCCATCGAGCCCGTGGTGACCACAGGTGCCAACGCGATTAAGGAAGAGCACCTGCCCGCCATATTCGCGGAATACGACCGGCTCGCGGCGGAGTATATGCGCCGTCGCAAACAGGGCAATGGGTTTACTTTCTTTCACTTCATGGTGGATTTGGGCGCAGGGCCGTGCCGGGCCAAGCGCGTCCGCGGCTGCGGCGCGGGTACCGAGTACGTGGCTGTCGCGCCGACGGGAGACATCTATCCCTGCCATCAGTTTGTGGGGCAAAGCGTTTACAAGCTCGGCAGCGTGTATGAAACGGGGCTCGATAAAACGGTGGCGGAGCAGTTTGAAGACTGCAATATTTATAACATGGAAGACTGCAAAAGCTGCTGGGCTAAATATTACTGTAGCGGCGGCTGTGCCGCGGCAAACGTGAATACAAACGGCGATATTCTGCAGCCGTACCGCATCGGCTGCGAAATGCAAAGAAAAAGGCTCGAGATCGCCATCGGTATGGCGGCGCTGGAGCAGATGGAGGACGAATGATACAGGCGGTCAACGGTATCGACCCTTCTAAGGACAGAACCGCGTATGTGCACCCCTCGGCGGTGGTGATCGGCGATGTGACGCTGCACAAGGAAGCAAGCGTGTGGCCGTGCGCCGTGGTGCGCGGGGACTTGGCGCACATTGAGATCGGCGAGCGCACGAACATACAGGACAACTGTGTGCTGCACACCACGCATTTGTCGCTGACGATCGGCAGCGATGTGACGGTGGCGCACGGCGCGATACTGCATTCGTGCGACATCGGCTCGGGTACGCTGATCGGCATGGGCGCGATCATACTCGACGCGGCGAAGATCGGTAACAACTGCGTGGTCGGCGCGGGCACGGTGATACCGGGCGGCAAGGTCATTCCGGACGGCAGCGTGGTATTCGGCAATCCGTACCGCATTGTGCGCAGCGTCACCGAGGCGGATATGAAAAACAACGCCGAAGGCGTTGCCCATTATGTGAAACAGATTAAAAACTACATTAAAACGGGCATAATCAGGTAACTTCCGTCCAAAGCGTCTCGTTTCCGGTGGATACACCGATTGCGCCGCTCGACAGCGCGTCGATCACCTGTCTGCGCTCGGTGATGAGCCCGCCCGCGATCACGGGCATGTCCACCTCCCGCGTAAATCGTTTGATCACGCTGGGGATGATGCCGGGCATCAGTTCAATCATCGAAGGATGCACTTTGGCGGCTGTGCGCACGGCGTTCTCGTATGAGGCGCTGTCCACCATGAAAAAGCGCTGGATCGCAAACACGCCCTGATCCCGCGCGTATTTCACAAGCGCGGAGCGCGTGCTGATGATGCCGTTCGGGCTCATGCTCGTCTGAACATAGTCGAGCGCACGCGTACTTGCCGCGAGGCCGTCGATCAAATCCATATGCAGGAACACGCGGGTGCCGTTCTTTTTGGCGGTATCCACAAGGGCTTTGGCGGAAAAGATGTCAGTATTGATGAGAAACACATTGGGGACACCAAGACAAAGCGCGCGTTCAAGCGACTGCCGGTTCTGAACCGCGGCGATGACCGGGCTGTCCTTTACGGCCTCCACACAGTCATGCATGCAGGGGCCTCCTTTCTCTGATCTATGGCGTATTATATCACGTCTGGCGCAGTATTTACAAAAAATATTGAAAATGTTATGATTGGCGGGGGGTAGCCTATGAAACCACACGAATTCAGCTTTGTCTCATCCGACGGGACGACGATTCGCGCATACAAATGGGGCACGGAAGCTCCCAAAGCGGCCGTTCAGATTGCGCATGGCGCGATTGAACATGCCATGCGCTATGACGATTTCGCACAGGCCCTTTGCAGCCATGGTTTCGTGGTATACGCCGAAGATCTCCGCGGCCACGGCCAAACGGCAGGCGCTGTGGAAAACGTCGCCTATTTCGGTGACGGTAACGGCGGTTTCATCAAGACGGTGGACGATCTTCATCGGCTTTCGCAGCATATACGTGATGAAAATCCCGGGTTGCCTGTTTTTTTGCTCGGGCACAGCATGGGTTCACTGATGGCGCGTGTTTACGCGTCGCATTACGGCGAGGAATTAAAGGGGCTGGTTCTTACGGGCACCGGGCGCGTCAGCGCTCCGCTGATTGCGTTGGTGCGCGGTATGGCACGCGTGATTATAGCGCTTCGAGGGCGAAGGTATCGGTCGCCTTTTTTGCATTCTCTCGTATTCGGCACGCTGAATAAACCATTCAAGGGCGAAACGGGCAGTGAGTTTATCTGTTCGGACGAAGCGGTGGTGAAGGCCTACGCGGCGGATCCATACTGCGGCAACTTATGCACGGCCGATTTCATCTATGAACTGCTGGGCGGTACACGCGCCGCGGCGCGCAAAGACACATTCGCGCGTTATCCCAAAAACCTGCCGCTTTTCATCGGCGCGGGCGAGTTCGACACCATGGGCGGCAGCCACTTAAAAGCCGTGAAGCAGGACGTGGCCGATTTTAAAAAAATCGGCGCTGTCGATTTGGAATTTAAGATCTATGAGGGCATGCGCCATGAGATACTCAACGAGAAGGATAAACACCGGGTGTATGAGGACATCATTGCCTGGCTGAGCAGCAGAACAGATTAGAGGAGCGGTGGATGAAGGAATACAAGGTCGGGATATTGGGGCTCGGCAATATCGGGCGCGTGCATGCGTACGCGGTCGGCGCGATGCCATATCTTTACGACCTGCCGTTCAGAGTTGCGCTCGGCGGTGTTTACAACCGCACTTATGACAAATCGATTGACGCTGCGGACAAGCTCGGCTTTCAGTTTGCGGCCAAAACGCCCGAAGAGCTGATTGCGCGCAATGACATTGATGCCATCTGTCTGTGTCTGCCGAACCACCAGCATGAGGAATACGC
>JAEZNC010000021.1 GCA_023441905.1 Bacillota bacterium
GTGCGAAAGTGTGAGCGTACAAGACACAATCAAAGCGCTGTCCGACGGGACACGGCGCGACATACTCACCATGCTGAAGGTGTCGCGCCTTTCGGCGGGCGAAATCGTCGAGCGATTCGATATGACCGGTGCGACCATTTCGCATCACCTCTCAATACTAAAGGACGCAGGGCTTGTCCGCAGCATCCGGGAAGGCAAAAACATCTATTATGAGCTCAATCTCTCCGTGATGGAGGAGCTCATGTTATGGATACAGGATTTGAAGGAGAACAGTCATGAATAAAAACTATATCAATCTGAAAATCTGGGCGATACCGGCTGTCAGCCTGATCATTGCGGCGGTCAGCCTGCTGTTTCTGCCCGATCAGATTCCTATGCAGTGGGACAGCGCGGGCAACGCTCAAATGGCCAGCCGATACACCATATTGCTGATCCCCGCTATCGGTGCCTTCGTGCTGCTCATGGGGCGTATCGTGCCGGTGATTGACCCCAAAAGAGAAGCTTACGGGCAGATGGCCAAGGAATATTCAATCATTCACCTGCTGGTGATGCTGCTCCTGCTCGCTGTCGAGCTGTTTGTCATCGTCAGCAGCATGGGTGTTGATTTGAATCCGCTCATGTTCGGCTATATTGCTGTCGGCGTGCTGCTCGCCGCCATCGGCAACTTTCTGCCCAAGCTGCCGCAAACATATCTCACCGGCATCAAGTCCATTTGGGGCTACCACAGTGAAGCCGTCTGGACGAAAATACACCGCATGGCCGGAAAGCTCTGGTTTTTCGGGGGGCTTGCGCTCATTGTGCTGGCGTTTATACCGATGACGTTCCCGGTTAACCTCGTGGTGATTGCCGTTTTGGTGATTGCCCCGCGCCTTTACGGCATGGCGGTCAGCGTCCGGATGCAGAAAAATAAATCATAAGCGGATGACCCGGGTCATTCGGGCAATCATGTTTCAGGTTCTATCCGCTGCGCAGCGGACGGAAAGACCGGAGAAGGGGACTCTTTTGAGAAAACAATCATTGTAATCAATCAGTCGCCGGAGGCCAACTCACGGCTCAGAAGGATGACAGAGTGACACATATCATGGCTATAGTGAGCATCTTTTTCGATCCTAAAGTCCAAGTCATCCAGTTGTGACATAGAATAGAGCAAAGCGACGACCGCACAGTGGAATACATCCCATATCAATACGCTATATGCATATCCGCCGGAGGTTTTCTCCGGCATTTTTGTGCTTCAAAGAGGTAAAATTTTGACTTCTTGTATTCCAGAATATAATGGTATACAATTTTCATAACAATCTCGTTGTGTTCTTGCCCGGATATTCGAATAAAATGAAGGAGTCATCTCAATGGTAGAATCCGCTTCCACCACCGCAATGATCGTCGATATCATCATCTGTATCGGAATGCCCCTCGGTTGTCTCGTTTATTTGCTTTATAAGCGTCAAAAACCGCTGATACCCTTCTTTTCCGGGGTGGCCGTCTATATCACGTTTCAGCTTATACTCTACCTGACCATTATGGGGGTTGTCGCCACGATGGCGTGGTATAAGGATTTGCAGAGCAACAAATGGCTGCTTACCCTGTTTACAGCTCTCGTTGTGGGTCTGTTCACCGAAGTCGGCCGTTTTGCAGGCATAAAGCTGCTGCTTAAAGAACGCCGGCGTTTCTCAGACGGAATATCTCTGGGCGTCGGGTATGCGGGAATAGAGGCCATATTTGTCGGAGCACTCAGCTATATTGGCAATCTTTCATTCTCCAACATGATCAACAGCGGCCAAACAGACCAGATTACTGCCTTGTTAGGCCCTGAAAAGGCAAACGAGGCCATCCATAATCTTACCACCGCACTCCCCATCGACATCTATATCGGAGGACTGGATCACATATTCGTCTTTATCATTCACATTGCGCTTTCGTTATTGGTACTGCTCGGTATCCGTAAACGCAAGCCGGCTTATCTCGGTGTCGCTGTTCTTGCTCATTTATTATACGAAGGCCTCCCCGCGGCGCTCGCGCTTTCCAATCTGGTATTTATTATCTATTTGGGTGTGCTGACGGCTCTCGCTGTTGTCTTTATTCTGCGGGTAAAAAAGCAGTTCGTGGAGGATCAAGAAGAGGCGTAATATCATACCGAATTTTCTCCGCAGTCATACAGCAGCATGAATTATCATCCCCGGCCACGCCGGGGATTTTTCATTGCCGGGCTCGATGAGAAAAACCTTTAAGACGCGATTTCTCCTCAATGGTTAAATAAAGAACAACGGGGAAATGTCGTGTTCACTATAGAGCGATATCAAGAATTCAAAATACAATCTTGATATTGCATCGACACGGCATTAAACGGAATCAAGGGGCAAGACTTAAAGAGTTATTCATTCATGGGCAACCCCATGCCGTGCAAACATAAAAAAGACCTCAGAGGGTATTTTCCCTGAGGTCTTGTGGTTTATCCGTTTATCCGATTGTGAGGAAGAAGAAGTGGCCGCTTCTTGAACCGACCACGATGGTGTTTCCAAACACCACGGGCGTCGCTTCAAAGCTGTTGGGCTCTTCCGTGCCCTTTTCGGTGCTCACGTTCAGCGTATCCGCTATGGTTCCCGCCGTCGCATCCGCCTTAATCAGCTTGATATCGCCTTTATAAAAGCACTGCACAATGTAAGCCTGTCCGTCCGCCGTGTAAACGGGCACGGGCGATGAAGGGGTCCAGCCGTCGTTTTCCAGATTGAGCTGCCACACGACACTGCCCGTCTCTTTATCGAGCGCCACCATCAGCGCCGTTTTGGTGCCGTCCTCAAGTATTGCATTCGAGACGGTATAGATGATCAGCCCTTCTATCGATGTGCCCGGTTTGCCGAGTATCGGCGAGGCAAGTATGCCGCCGTCCACGCTGCCGTCCACAGTTGTATACACATCGAAATTCGCTGTCCACAAAATCTCACCCGTCAGACCGTCAATCTTGCGCGCGTGGCATGGCCCTTTGGCGTCTTTGGCGTTCACAACGGTGTCGTCAAATTCGCAGCCCGTGTACAGATAGAATTCCTGCTTGGCGATATCCTCTTCAAGCAGCATCGACACATCGCTGTCGTTTTCAAGGTCGTTCGCGTAAATCAGCTTCATCGTGTTTAAATCCACGCACTGTAGCATACCGATGTTGTCCGTAAAGAACACATAGTTCCGCCATGCGGTCGGCGAGTTCTCCATGCCGTAAATGCTCGAGCTGGCGTTGCGCGTTGAATTGTAGGCGTATTTGACCATCGGCCCCGGTGCCATCGTGAGCGTACCCGCGGCCTCATCATAAACCGTGTTGAGCTTTACCGTATAAAGCACACCGTTTTCGCCCGGTTCAATCAGCGTATCCGTCGCTGCGTCAATCAGTGGGCTCGCATCGTACGCCTGCCAGTTGCGGTATGCCACCGGGTCTTTATCCGATGCGCCGAACTTATACAGTTCTTTACCGTCAATCAGATTATAAATGCGGAAATACATGTCGTTGCATTCGGTGGTGCTGCCCGTCGGATTGAGCCCCTGCCCCACATAGAGTATCGGATAGCCGCGCGGGTCAAGGCTCGCCGTGCCCTTCGTGGGCGCGCCGATGCTGATCGGATCGCGCGTTTTGGCGCCTGTTGAGAGCTCCATGAAATAAATGTTGCCGTCTACCGAGGGGATGATCACCTCGGTGAAGCCCGCTTTCTGACGGAACTCATCATAAAGCGTGGTCATAATCTGTCTTGTCGCATCCGGCCATGTGACGACCAGCGGCTGCCCCGTGCAGGCCGAGCCTGACCATCTGCCGATAGAACCCGTTGTCTTGTCGATATCGAGCAGCGTCAGCTTACCGTTCGCAATGTCCGCCGTACCGTAGCTCGACAGATCGCGGTAATTGTTGCCGCGGTACGTGGTGATACCCTGCAGCGCGGTGTACTCCGCGCCCGTGGGGAACGAGACAGCTTCGCCGCGGTTATAGTCCGCCGTGTCCGTGCCGTCCACATAAACTTTCGTCGTAAATCCAAACTTCGCGGGGTCGGTGTTTTCCGTCGCGTGCGGCACCAGCTCCGCCGCCATCGTCGGCTCCGGTGTGGGCGACGGCGTAGCATCGGGCGTGGCATCAGGCAGCGTCACACCCGCATCAGGCGTCGGCATCGCTACCGACTCCCGCGGCGACAACGGGTTGCCCGGCTCATTATTAAGCGCAGTCACGATCAGATATATGCCGCCCGCAAGCGCGACAATCAGCACTCCGAGTATAATAAAAAACCTCGGACTCGTTCTTCTTCTGCTGCGTCTTCTTGCGTAATATCGACTCTTCATAGTTCCAGCCTTTCGTCATATGTATTGCACCACCGCAAAACACCACTGTTCATAGATTATAGTACAAAAGACCTAAAAAAAACAACGAATTTTCATATTTTACAGCTTTTCTCCATGTAAACGATTTATGAACATCAAATACCGCGGCTTAAAAAAGTCTTCCCGCTCTTACAGGAAGGCTTCTGAGTGTTTTAAAAAGTGGCTTATGTCATTGCTATAAAAAGCAATCTCATCCGCTTATCCAGTCCACGACGCAGTGAAGAGCAAAGCGGCTAAGTTTCGTCAACGTATGTGTTCGTTTAGTGCGGTGCCCTTCAAGTCCGCTTCCTCGCCGACAAGCTCGGCATAACAAAATGGGGTTTGTCGGCAGCCTATTCTCCTCGCATTGCGCAGCAGACTTATCAGCAGAACCTAACCAATCGTGATGAAGAAAATATGCTTGTTCCTTGACGCCACCACGATTGTATTGCCGTAAACGGCCGGCGTCGCCTCAAAATTTTCCCCCTCGCCCACATTGAGCTTGGCAATTTCCTTGCCCGCCTCGCCGTTTGCCTCTATCAAGACCACATCGCCCGCGCGGTCGCACTGCACGATGTATCCCTTGCCGTCGGATGTATAAACGGGCACCGGCGACGACGGCGACCAGCCGTCGATTTCCATATCGTAAGACCATGCCTCACTGCCGTCTTCCTTGTTAAGCGCGACAAGGCGGCTCGTCGTGGTCTCTCCCTTCACTTCCATTGTCACGTTGTAGATGATGAGCCCCTCCATTGAGGTACCTTCCTTGCCGAGCACCGGCGACGCGAGTATACCGCCGTTCACACTGTCGCTTGACTGCACGGTAAACGGCACTTCCCAAACCACTTCACCCGTAAGCCCGTTGATTTTACGCGCGTAAGCCGTACCCATGAAATTCGGGCCGGTCTGTGCGGCATCGGGGCGCACGAGTTCGTCGTATTCGCAGCCCGTATACAGATAAATCGTCTGATCGGCGGGCGCTTCTTCGAGCACCATCGATACATCGCTGTCGTCCGTGACATTGCTCGCATACACTGGCGTCATCGTGTTTAAATCCATGCACTGCAAAATACCGGCGTTATCCGTGAAAAAAAGATAATTGCGCCACGCGGCAGGGGAATTCTCTATGCCCCACCGTCCGCCGCTGCCGGGATCCGCGGCCTGATTCTGCGGCGACGTATAACGGTATTTCACCTTCTTGGGGTCCATGTCCATTGTGAGCTCGCCCGTTTGCGCGTTGTAGTTCGTATTGAGATCACACACGTAGACCACGCCGTTTTCGCCCGGCCAAATCAGTGTGTCTGTCTCGGCATCAATCAGCGGGCTTGCAGTATAAGCCTGCCGGTCAGAATACGCGAACGGGTCTTTATCCGCCGCGCCCACTTGCATCTGCTTTTCACCGGTGATCAGGCTGTACGCCTTAAAATACATGTCCCGGCCCGATCGTCCGCTGCCCGGCTGTTGCCCCAGCCCCACATAAAGAACGGGATATCCCCTGGGGTCAAGGCTTGGCGTTCCCGTCACCGGGCCGCCCACATTGAGCGGGCTGCGCGTTTTTTCTCCCGTTTCAAGATCCATGAAGTAAACATAACCGTTCAGCGATGCGTAAATAACCTCGACGAACCCTTCTTTATTACGGTACTGCTCGGCAAGCGTTGTCATTTTTGCGCGCACGTCGTCGGGCCATTTGACAATCAGCGGCTGTCCTGTCCATCCCATTCCGCCCTTGCTGCCCTCATCGCCCGTCACCTTGGTGGTGAGCAGCGTGAGCGTCTCGTCGGTAATCTGCGCACCCCCCCAGCTCGCCGTGTCCCGGTAATTGTTGCCCCGAAAGGTGATGACCCCTTCGAGCGGCGTGTATGCGCTGCCCGCACCGAATGTGATCGGCTCGGTGCGCTGATAGCTCTGTATTTCTGTGTCATCCGCCATAAGCCCCGTGGTCAGAGAGATATCCGCCGGGTTTGTGCCCTGAACCGGCGCGGGAACAAGATCCGCCGCAAGCGTCGTCGGCGGCTCCGGTGTGGGCACCTCAGTGGCGGTCGGCACGGTTTCGACAATCTCATCGGGCGACTGCACATTGTCCACCGGTTTTCCGAGCGTGGTCACAAGAAAATAGGTGCCTGTCCCCACCGCAATGAGCAACAGGCTCAACACCACAATAAAACGCCTTCTTGCTTTCCTCTTCCCCCTGCGCGTTTTTAAGTAGTACCTTTTTTTTCTCATAGTCTGTGCCTTCCGCTTTTGTATTCAGCTAAAACAATTATACGCCGTTCCTGCAAAAATGGAAATCCCTATACTGTCGGCTCAGTTGTCTCGCCTGCGCCTTGTTTCTGTTTATAAATCGCTTTCTGTGTGGTATAGGGCTCGTATGTGCCCAAATAAGCCTCTATATCCGGGTACGAATCATATCTCTTCGGATAATTTTTGATATTTTCATCCGGCAGAAAAGGTGCGTCACCACCCATGCTTTCGAGGCAGCTTTGAGCGCCGCGCTCGCTAAGCGCCGCTATCAGGTTTTTGATACCGTCCTTTTTTTCCTGCGATTCCGCCGTAAAAACGCGTGTGAGCGGCGTGATCACAGCGGGAAAGCCTCTATCGCCGTTCAGATAATGCACCGCATATTCCATTGCGGCCATACCCGTCTGCGAATAGGTTTCTATGGTTTGGGCCATCTGGCCGTAATAAACGCCGGTCAAGCCTTTGACCGTTGCGCCCGCGCTCCAAATCCGGCCTGCCACATCGTTGCGGTCATAATCGAGTGCCGCCTGCAGCACCGTCAGCGCCGCGCTGTCGTCCGGCACCACAATTCCGTCCAGCTCACCCTCGCGGTACGCTTTAAAAATATTCTCGGCCGCTTTATAAACTGTATCCTTATCATTGTGCCCGGCCACGCTGCAAACCACATTGAGCTTGTCGTAAGAAGACAATACCTTCCTGAGTCCGCTCGACCGGAGCATGGACACCGTATCACTGACCACGCCCGTGATTTCGGCGATATTGCCATAGGGTTCGCCGTACTGTGCCGTCATCGCATCAACAATGCCCTGGCCTGTGAGTATGCCGATCAAAAAATCGTCCGGCTCAATCGTGCAGACATAGCTTCCCTCTCCTGGCACGGCCTGCGTACGCCGCCCGATGGTGATATAGGGCACGCCGCTTTGTGCGCAAAGCGTATCCGCCTCACCAAGCGACTCTTCTCCGCCCGGCACGAAAATCAAGAACTCAATACCGCTGACAAGCAATTTTTTCACGCTGTCAATCTGCCCCGCTTCATTGGGCTGCTCAACCGTCACGCTCATACCGAATGCGTCTTCATAAGCTTTTGCAAGTTCCTCAAACGCAGAAAAATTGGCGGCATACGGCGACGATACGCAGACCACGATGCCTATCGAATAGCTTTGATTCGGAACGACTCCCGTCGCGTTTAGCCCCGGCAAATAAGCCAAGGGATAATCCGTGCGGGTTACCGGTTCGCTTGCCCTCTCGCTTGCCGTCGGTGCGGGCACGGACGCATCGTCCGATTGCGCTGGCACCGAAGCCGAACCACCGGCGGTGCATGCCGTGAACGCAACGGTGAATAATATCAAAAGTATGGCCAGCAGTCTTTTCTTCATGATAGCCTCCGAGAACGGTTTGCTACAGGATATCACAGATAGTCAAATAAAACCATATCGGCAAAGCAAATCGCTTAGAATCCGGCCACCATACAAGTCTGTCGGCAGAATTCAGGCTGTGGTATAATACACTTTAAATAGCGAACGGAGACAAAAACATGGTTGCAGAGATCATATGTATCGGTACAGAAATACTGCTTGGCGATATCGTTAATTCCAACGGCGCGTTTCTATCGAAGGAGCTGGCCTCGCTCGGCATTGACATGTACCACCAGTCTGTTGTGGGCGACAACGCGGGACGGCTTAAAGACAGTTTGCAGCTCGCATTAACCCGAAGCGATGTGGTACTGACCACGGGCGGCCTTGGCCCCACATGCGACGACCTCACGAAAAAGACGATCGCGGATTATTTCGGGCTGAGCCTCGTGCTGCACGAGCCCAGCGTTAAGAAGATGGAAGACCTCTTTAAAAGGCGTGAATGGCCGATGACGCCCAACAACATGCTGCAGGCGCTTGTGCCGGAAGGAAGCACCGTTTTTCTCAACGACAACGGGTTGGCCCCAGGCGTCGCGGTGGAAAAGGACGGCAAAACGGTGATCATGATGCCGGGGCCGCCGTCCGAAATGCAGCCCATGTTTTTGGAGCGCATTTCGCCGTATCTTCAGCAGAAAACCGGCGGTGTGATCCGCTCCAAAACGCTGTATATTTTCGGCATGGGCGAATCGTCCGTGGAGGATACACTGCGCGATTTGATGATGACCTCAACCAACCCCACCGTCGCGCCTTACGCCAAACAGGGCGAGGTGGAAGTGCGTGTGAGCGCCAAAGCCGCCGGCGAGCAGGAAGCACAAGCGTTGATTGATCCCGTCGTGACGCAGATCAGGCAAACCCTAGGGGATGTGGTGTATGGCGTGGACGTGGGCAGCATGCAAAACGCGCTCGTGCTCGCGCTCAAAGAAAAGGGCCTTATCGCCGCCACGGCAGAGAGCTGCACAGGCGGGCTTGTATCTGCCGCGATTACCGGCATACCGGGCGCATCCGGTGTGTTTGCGGGCGGCGTGTGTACATACACGAACGAACTCAAAATGAAGCTGCTCGGCGTCAGCGAACAGACGCTTCAAGAAAAAGGCGCAGTGTCACCCGACACAGCGCGACAGATGGCCGAGGGCATCCGCAAAGTCACTGGTGCGGACATCGGCGTGGGCATCACGGGCATTGCGGGTCCGGACGGCGGCTCGGCGGAGAAACCCGTGGGGCTTGTTTATGTCGCCGTCAGCAGCGATAAACACAGCGAGGTGAAAAAGCTGCTGCTCTCGCGCGGGCATAAGGACGAGAGAAACGCCATTCGTAGCCTTGCCGCGCTGAACGCGCTTGCCATGATGCTGACTGCCGCGCGCAAAGCTTAAAGATATCCTTCCGGATGTCGGCAATCATCCCCTGGTTATACCGATGTAAGTGTCTTACTGTTTTTACCTCATCGCTCTGTAACCAAGGATGTATGAACTTAATATTGTTTTATGATTTCGCTTTAAGAGGCACTCAAGAGTGCGCGTATGGATGGTCTCTCCTTGGAGGGGAAGCTGTCGCCGCAGGCGACTGAAGAGGTGTTCACATTCGCCACTTCTATTTGACAGCTCATCCGTTGCGGCGCATCCCCTTCGCATAAAAAGAGAAGGCTTTATCCGAACAACATATAGAAAGTTTAAAAGGCATTGCCCCCAGCGAGACAATGCCTTTGAGAATGATCGGGTTTATTCCTGTTTGGAACCGCATTTTCCGCAGAATACCGCGTCTACAGGCAAATCAGTGCCGCAGGTGACGCACTTCTTTGCAGCGGCTTCCGGCGCAGCGGACGGTGCAGGGGGCGGTGCAGGGGGCGCATATTGCGGCGGTGCCTGCGGGGGCGCGTACTGCATTTGAGGCGGTGCGTACAGTGGCGGCTGCGGCGGCGCGTACTGCGGAGCGGGAGCACCGCAGGCCGGGCAGAAACCTGAACCGAAGGGCACGATATTCCCGCATCTCTGGCAGGGCACACCTTGCGGCCTTGCCGCTGCGGAAGCGGCACGCATTTCTTTGAACTTATCGGCGCAGATCACATCAATGAGAGTGACTGCACCAAATACAAGGAAATAAAGGAGCGGTGCAAACATAAACGGCATTCCGCTGGCTATAAGAATAATCCAAGCAATCAGCGCACCTAACGACATTATGCCGCTGACAATTGCTATTACCATTGCGTCTTCCGCGAATATGGAAAAAATCAAGCCTATACATGCCAAAATTATGCCTACGCTTGTCAGCGCATCGTATACTGACCAAGCACTGAGCGACTGAATATTAATTAAGAACGCTCCAAGCAGGTACGATAATACACCGACAGAGAATATAACTGCATGTGCCGATAATGCAAATCTTAAAATCGGTTTCGAGTTAAAATAATTCTTCGATGCGGCAATAAAGCTTTTGTACGGAGACATAGGATACACCCCTCCTTAAATAATTCATTGTGATACCAATACAATTATATTACATCAACTGCCTTGTTATTCGCAAGTTTATTTATCCAATTTCATTTAATATACGTATATTATTCACATTATCGTTAAAAGCTTCCCACCGTATATAAAAACCGGCTGGCTCTTCCCTTCTCATAAAGCGCCGCTCCGTATATATATTCATTGAGCCTCCGCGTAAATAGCCTCAATTTCCTGCTGCGCAAACGATAATTGATACTTTTCAAGCAGCTTTAAGCCCCGCACATACAGCTTAAAATCGCATTCGCTGTAGTCAGTCGCTTTATAAGCATAGCCAAGGCGGCTTAAAACCTGCGCAAGCGGATTAAGGATATCCCCATATTGAAAAGTTATAACTTCATCCATAATGCAGGGCGAACACCACCTCTAACATCGTTATTAGCAGGGTGATAAACTCCGCTCAGGTTGCATTTCATAGCGTTGTTGCCTTGGATTCCTATATTGCCGTCACCATGAATATATGCCGCCTTTACTTGTTTTCGACCGGGAGAACGAAGCCACCACCACCATGTATGCCCCAAATATGCTGATATTCTCTTTGCATTATTCGCATCTTTTCTTGTGAACCAATACTTGTACTTACCATTGGGTATCTGTAAATTTGCGCTGCTGTCGCCAAAATACTTACATACAACTTCCTCAATGCTTAACAGAAATATTTTATCTGTAGTGTCACCGCCGCCGATCGTATTAAACCATTGATTATCGCCATTCACAACTTTAGTAGGAATTATTTTCAGTTTTTCTTCTTCACTAAAACCATCATAGAATTCACTGTTAAGATATTGTCTTAGCTCACAGTCTGCCCATGTGATATCTCCGGGTTTATTATGATAGGCACGAAGTTCCGCGATATCTTCCGTTATAATCAAAATCTCATGATCTTTGATATCAAGGACCCGCCATTCATATTTGCCAAATTTTATTTTTTCTCCTGTCTGCATATGTCTCCCCGTATTATTACAACATAATATTTCTCATAATTTATAGGTTACAAAACTCTGAATGAATTGTGGTTTAGAAAATAAAGCCGCTCAGGTTACAGTCTTATTCACAAAGTCAATTTCATTCTTGATTCCATTATGAGGATCGTTCCAAAGTCCCTTCGTCAGTTGAATGCGCAGCAAGCAGGTATTGGGATCATCGTCATTATTGGCATCGTTGTACCACGCTGCAAAGATGGTACGAAGCTTTTTCATCATTTCCACATTCTTCTCATCCCGCACCCAGCCCAGATTTTCAGCAATGCCATCGGCTGTGAAATTTTCAACGATGATGCAAATAGCCACTTCTGGGTTTTCAGCAATCTGCCTCATCTTATCCGTGGTGGCGTAGGTAACGGTATAAAACGCACCGTCCTCGTAATAAGCATCCACAAGGCGGGCGGCAGGACGGCTCTTGCCCTCTGCTCCAGTTTCCAGTGAAATCGTTGATAGGCAAATCAGACCATCCTTATTACCGGCCATTTGGTCTAATCGTTTCAAAGCTTCCGCATACTTATTCATGATAATATCCTCCTGAAAATTATTGCTCGATTGACTGTTCAACAAGGTGACAAATTCATTCATAAGCAGCATATCTGCTTTATTCGGATAAACTTGCGGCAGTTCATATTTATCGGATTAATCCTTCTAGGGTCAATAAGTCTCTTACAGTTACGGGAAGTAATTATTTTCTTTTGCATATAAGCAGGCAGAGCAGCGATAAGATCCTTATACTTGCCAACGTTACCGTAAATCCGCGCGAGAACACCTGACTTGCGAAACACCCAAATCATTACTGTTTTCTTATTCAATTTCATTTAATATATGTATATTACTCACTTTAACTTTAAAACTTGTCCGCAATGTACAGAAATCGGCTTGTCAGGCCCTTTTCATAGAGCTCCGCCCCGAACTGGTACTCGCCCAGCCTCCGCGCGTATATCGCCTCAAGCCCCTGTCTCGTGAAAGCTGATTTATACTTTTCGAGCAGCTTGAAGCCCCGCGTGTACAGCTTAAATTCGCATTCGCTGTAGTCCGTCGCTTTATAAGCATAGCCAAGGCGGTTTAAAACCTGCGCAAGCGGTGTTTGATCCTTCCGCAGCAGAGCTTTGTCTTCCGTGTCTTCAAACAAATACGCCGAATAATACAAATATGCTTTTTTAACAGCACCTCCTTTCAGGCGGCTTAGCAGACTGCCGCAGTCCCTGCTGAAATACAAGCTGTCCACAAAAAGCACTGTCTGTGCATGAAACGCATCGATCTCGTCCATATCCGCCTGCCGATAATCGATAAGCGGGCTGAGACTGTTCACGATGCTGACGCTCAAACAGTCAATACCGATGCCTTTGCAGCCGAATTTCTCCGCTATGCTGTTCAGCAGGCATCCGGTGCCGCAGCCCACATCCAAAACCGTATCATTCGGCGAGAGGCTTAATGCCGCAAACAGATCATCAAGCTGGCGCTTGTCCATCATGTTGAACAGATACAGCCGATACCCGTAGAGTTCTTCGCAAAAATCAAGATACGCGCTGCTTTGCGTACACCTGCCTATCAAACCATCGAATTCTTCCTGTATTTTGACCTCGCGAATACGGCCTGCTTCCTGCGCTCCCTTTTGGGTGAGCTTTAAACGGTGATCGGCAAGCGTCACATAGCCGTTATCCTCCAGCCAGGTGAATACATGGCTATATTCCATACCGGCAGCTGCCCATGCCATGCTGTCCGCAACCGCCTGCGTGGTCACGGTTTGCGTCTCATTCATGAGGCTGCTGATGATATACAGCACCGTTTCTGTGTTTTGATCCATACCGGCCCCCGCCTTTGCCGCATGTGTTGTTATAAAATATAATTCTGCACCGTCAGCTCGTTTTCCTTTTTTTTCGTCCGATGTATGAAAACCCCTCCCCCAAGCATAATAGTAAACAAAACTTTTCGGAGGCACGGTATGGGTGAAGAAGATAAGGAACTCACGCGAGAGGAGCAATTTGAATCCATATTAATCGATCTTGAGCATATTCGGGATATGCTGACCGAGGTCAATGTGCAGCTCGGCTTTCTTCAGCGTTACCGCGACATGAGGGATGAAATCACCGAGTTCGGGTGGGGCGGCATACTGAGTAAATACCACCCGGATATCAATG
>JAEZNC010000187.1 GCA_023441905.1 Bacillota bacterium
ACCGACAGGGGAAAGGATGATATAGAATATATACTGTTCTCCCGCGTGAACGCCGAGGAACGGATCCGTCGAAATGATGGTGGGGCGGATATAAAGCGACGTGCCTTCGGAGCGCGGGATCCAATCCTGCTCGATGCGCAGCAGTTCTACCAGTGCTTCAAGCGCAAACGCTTCATCAATAGCGGGCATGCAGAGACGCTCGCCCGATACGTTCATGCGTTTGAAATTGTCCCATGGGCGAAACAGGTTGATGCCCGATTCTGTGCGGTACGCCTTCATGCCTTCGAATATCGTCTGGCTGTAATGCAGAACGCTGCACGCCGGAGACAGAGAAAAGTTTTCGAAAGGACGAATTTTGGCATCATGCCAGCCTTTGCCCGCTTTGTACTCAATGGTGAGCATGTGATCGGTGAATATTCTGCCGAAGCCAAGTTTCGATTCGTCTTGCGGCTTTGGTTTTAAACTCTGCGCTTTGATGACCTCTAGATTCATGATGCCCTTCTCCTCGTTTCAGTATAAAAATCGATTATTAAAGTATTTTATACCCGTTGGTAACGATAGTCAACACCGCTCAAAGGATGACGCGAAAGCCGGGCTTTTCTCAGTTGCAGAAAAAAGAGTTGCCCCTCAATCAGCGCGGGTTTTACATATCATCCCTATGCAAATCATATCTTTACTGATATAATAACATGGCGAAAATATGAAAGGAAATACCTATGAGTATACTCGAATCGATCCTTTTGGGCATTGTGCAGGGATTAACAGAATTTCTGCCTGTTTCAAGCAGCGGCCATCTCGTTCTGCTGCAGAATGTTTTCGGCATCAGCGAGCCGCAGCTTTTTTTTGATACGATGCTGCATCTTGGGACGCTCATTGCGGTGGTGATCGTGATGTGGCAAAGCATAATGGATATTTTTAAAAACTTCTTTTCGAAAATGACGCTGTGTCTCATTATTGCGACGATCCCTGCCATTGTGGCAGCGCTGTTTTTTGGGGATTTTTTCGAAGAGACATTTACAGGCATATATCTTGGATATGAATTCTTATTGACGGCATGCGTGCTTGCTTTGTCCGAAGTGATATCTATGCGTGTGAAGAGCAAACGCGAAATCGGCATCGGCACGTCGTTAACAATGGGCGTGGCGCAGGCGGTTTCGATATTGCCGGCTGTATCGCGCTCCGGATTAACCATAGCGGGCGGCTTGGTTTCGGGCGTCGACCGGCGCAAGGCGGCGAGCTTTTCATTTCTTATGTCGATTCCGGCTATTATCGGGTCGGTGGTGCTGCAGGGCTCAAAGATTATCAAAGATACGTCACTCCAAGTGGAATGGCTGCCGACGCTTGTCGGCATGGTATGTGCAGCTGTATCTGGTTATTTTGCAATTAAATTTATGCTGGCGCTGATATCAAAAAAACGGCTGTATGGCTTTGCCATCTATGTCGCGGTGCTGGGCATTTTCGTTTTGCTGGACCAAACCTTGCTTAAAACGATAAACTGGGCATATTAATAGGTAAAGGAGGCTCATTGACATGCTTGTTTTTTCTTTTGAGCCGTACAGGCAGGAGATGAAGGAAGTTCTTAAGAACTTTCTTAAAATAGAAAGCGTGAAAAGCGAGAGCCAGCCCAATATGCCTTACGGCAAGGGTATATTTGACGCGTTGATGTTTATTCAAAGCACCGCGGAAGACATGGATCTCGATTGTGTGAATCTCTTTGGGCACCTTGCTTATATTGATTACGGTGACGGCGACGAGATGCTGGGCATATTGGTGCATATCGACGTGGTGCCGGAGGGCGAAGGCTGGACAGTTCCGGCCTTTCAAGGTGTTGAAAAGGACGGAAAAATTTTTGGGCGCGGTGCGATCGATGACAAGGGCCCGTGCATTGCGGCGCTCTACGCAATCAAGGCGCTCAGCGACAACTGCGTGCAGCTCAATAAAAAGGTTCGTCTGATTATCGGAGCGGATGAGGAATCCGGCTGGGCGGATATGGATTTTTACAAAAAGCATGAACATCTGCCTGATATTGCGTTTTCACCAGACGGCGAATACCCCGTGATCAACGCCGAAAAGGGGCTCATGCATGTGGTGCTCAGTCTTGAAGGCCTCGATGACGGCGGTGCGTTGAGCGTGAAAAGCTTTGAGGCGGGAACGCGCATCAATGTGGTGCCGAACAAGGCGCAGGCTGTGATTGCCGCGCCGCTGACAACCATACAAAAGAGCCTGGAGAGCTACCGGTGCCCCATCGGCGCTGAACTGACTGCGAAGGACAGCGGCAACGGGCTTGTCACCGTGACCGCCGTTGGCAGGAGCGCCCATGGCTCACGTCCCGATCAGGGCATCAACGCGGCCTCTGCGCTGCTCCAGTATCTGGGCACACTGCCCTGGTCGCCCGGTAAGACAATCGAGGCGGTTTACACGCTCGCAAGCAAAATTGGTACCTATTACCATGGAGAAGCGATTGAGCTTAACCTCGAAGATGAGGTATCCGGTAAGCTGACATTCAATTTGGGAACGCTGTATTTGAGCGGCGGTGTATTGAAAGCGGGTATCGACATCCGTTACCCGATATCGGTGAAGCGCCAAGTTGTTGAAGAAAAGCTGCAAAAGCACTTTGGCCATCTGTTTGGCATCACATACCAGCATACACTCGATTCACATTTCGTGAGTGAAGACAGCCCGCTTGTGACAGCGCTAAAAGAAGCCTATACCGAAATTATGGGCGAAGAGGCATACTGTATTTCTATCGGCGGTGCGACCTATGCGCGTGCATTTGAAAACGCCGTGACGTTTGGCCCGCTGTTTCCCGGACAGCCCAACACAGAGCACGGGCCGGATGAATACATAGAGACAGACAGCCTGGTTAAAAATGCGGAAATCATCGCCAACGCGATTATCAAGCTTTGTGGTGAGTCCATTTGAGATATTGGGGAAAAATCAAAATCGAAGACAGAATTATCAGAGACACGGCGCTTGAAGAAAAGGATTTTCCGGGTGCTTTGTCTGCCGTTTGCGATGCTTTTGATCTGTCAAAACCGATTATTTGTGCGAAGCATCATGCGGAAATCAAATCGTTTTCAAGAACGGTTTTTTTCCCGGACGATTTTGTCGAGAGCGTCGATTTTGATACGCTGGAGATAGAAGTAATTGGAAAGAAGAAAAAAGGCGATAAAGTGATAACTCCATCGTGTTTTGCGGATAATAAGCACGAAAGGAGTTGATTTGCTTGAATATCTTAGCAATGATACTGGTCATAATCGGTGCCATCAATTGGGGCCTTATCGGATTTTTCCAATTCGATCTCGTTGCCGCAATTTTTGGCGGTCAGGCGGCAATTGTCTCCAGAATAATTTATGCACTGGTCGGTCTCGCCGGATTATGGGCAATCATGTTAGTACCCAGAGTCAAACACAGAGAAAAATAAAGATAGAATGCAAAGAAGGCGGCTGCCCGGCCGCTTTTTTCGTTGGAATAAAAACAACACGCGTATCGCTCAATTGACAGTATCGTTGGTTATGAATCACGCTTGGCAGGCCGAGAAATACTCATTCCATACTGATTAGGCAAAAGTCGGTGCGAAGCATGGGTTAAGAAAAGGCTGTCCTCTTGCTGAACATCACTCTGCCGTTTTGTGTGGCAGCGTCCCGCGCAGCGAAAGCTCTGATGAAAGATTGACTAATCCCCTTATTAACAAAATGGGCAGACAAGCCAGCTTTCACTCATGCCCGCTGGCTGCCCGCCACTGATAAGTGACTGCGCTTGCGGGGAAGAGAATCTGTTCCTGCATCATATGCTTTTGATAGCGACGACCTGCTTGGATTTGTCGCTGCAATGAAATGAGTTGTTTAAGGAAATGGCTTTTAAAAATCTTCAATATGCTGTCGGCAGTAAATCGGTTCGCCGTCTTATCTCAAATTTTTAGCCCATATATAGCAAAAGAGCTTTAAGGGTATGCCTTAAGGCTCTTTTTAAGATTTGAGCATTATGCCGCTCCTTTCGCGTTTTTGTTTATCAGCCGCCCATGCCCACAACGTAATACAGACCCGCGAACAACAACATGGCACCCGCTGCGATCAGCTTTTTCATTGGTCATCTTCCTTTCGTTTCGATTTCATTTATAATATCGGCTCAAATATGAGCGTGTAAACAGGAAAAGAGGTTATTTAACTCAAGATTCATACAATGTTAGCAATGGTAATATTTATGCAATAATTACAATTTTCTTTAACATTTGCAAGCGGTTGCTCTCTGGTTTATAATAGCTCATACGGAAGGAGGCTGTTCATGAAATTAAGATTGCTTACCGTGATGATCTTGGCGTCGGCCATATGGCTGTGTGCCTGCACAGCCGCTTCAGACGGCGCAGCGGACATGACGGCCGTGGAGCAAAAGCTGAACGCCATTGACGCGTACAAAGAGAGTTTGTCCGGCAATAATACGGTGAATAAAGACTTTGACGCGCAAAAAGGAGTTTTCCGTTCGTTCTATTTCGGTATGTCCAAAGAGTTGGTGCGCGACATAGAAACACTGGCGCTGAATCAGGAATTTACGGATGCGCTCGATTATACGGGCAGTAAGATATACGGCTACGATATGCTGCTGACCTATTGGTTTAACAGCGACGATATGCTGGGCAGCGTCAGCTACAGCATGCAGGGCGAGGCGTTTCTGGATACGATGAACGCCTTGATGGAAGGGCTTCGCGGTGATTACGGTAATCCGGTATCCTTCGGCTATTCTGATACATCTAATGAGGCGGTGACATTCGATTCGGATGATCAGGCGCTTCAGGCTGTTGATTCGGGCAGCGCCTACTATAATGCGATTTTGTGGCTCGATAACAACATTCATGTTGAACTGTATGCGAGGAAAACCGACACGGGGTATGATTACTGGATTTATTATACAGACTATACTTACTATAAGTGATAAACAATTTAACAACCGGAGGAAGACAGATTGATTTCCAAATATGAGGTGCTCGACACGATTAAAATGATCGACACCGAAAACCTTGACGTGAGAACCATCACCATGGGCATATCGCTGCGGGACTGCGTGAGCGCGGACGCGCGTGTTTGCTGCGACAACATAATTAGGAAGATCGTCGACAAAGCCAAAGACCTTGTGCGTATAGGCGACGATATCGCGCGAGAGTTTGGCGTACCGATTGTCAACAAGCGCATTTCCGTCACGCCCATTTCGGAAATAGCGGCGGCAAGCGGCATCAATGATTACACGGTATTTGCCAAAGCGCTCGACAAAGCGGCGGCGGATACGGGCGTGAATTTTATCGGCGGGTTTGGCGCCCTGGTTCACAAGGGCGAAACGAAAAGCGATACGGTGCTGATCGATTCGCTGCCGTCGGCGCTGGCAGAAACGCAGCGCGTATGCGCGTTTGTCAATGTGGCAAGCACGCGCAGCGGCATCAACATGGATGCGGTAAAAAAGATGGGGCGCGTGATTAAGCAAACCGCGGAACTGACGGCGGCGGGCGGCGGCATCGGCTGCGCCAAGTTTGTGGTGTTTGCCAACGCGATTGAGGATAATCCTTTTATGGCGGGCGCATTTTGCGGCTCGGGCGAGCCCGAATGCGCGATCAATGTGGGCGTCAGCGGGCCGGGCGTTGTGAAAGCGGCGCTCGAAAAGGTGAAGGGCGAAAGCTTTGACGTGGTGGCCGAGGTTATTAAAAAGACGGCG
>JAEZNC010000231.1 GCA_023441905.1 Bacillota bacterium
TTTCTTCCTCGATTTCACGGTGGATGAATCGTGCGGCAAATGCCCCCCGTGCCGTATCGGCACGAAGCGCATGCTCGAGATCCTCGAGCGCATCGTATCAGGCCGCGGTGAAGACGGCGATATTGAAAAGCTTGAACAGCTCGGCGAAAATATCAAGAACGCAGCGCTCTGCGGCCTCGGCAAAACGGCCCCGAACCCCGTGCTCTCAACGATTAAGTATTTCCGCGACGAGTATGAAGCGCACATATACGATAAAAAGTGCCCCGCGGGTCACTGCAAGGCTCTGCTCAACTACATCATCGATAAATCAAAGTGCATCGGCTGCAGCGCCTGCGCGAAGGTCTGCCCCACCGGCGCAATTACCGGCAAGATCAAAGAGCCGTTTGAGATCGATCTGAGCAAGTGCATCAAGTGCGGCGCATGCATAACCAAGTGCAAGTTCGGCGCAATCGAGAAGAAATAAGAAAGGAGCAGACAGGTTATGATATCTTTAACGATAGATGGAGTCAAAGTGGAAGTTCCGGATAACACTTCGGTTCTCGAAGCGGCCAGGGCTGCCAGCATTAAAATACCCACGCTTTGCTATTTGAAAGGCATAAACGCCATCGGCGCCTGCCGTATGTGTCTCGTCGAAATGATTGAAGGAGGCCGCGGCCTTCAGGCGGCCTGCGTGCTGCCCGCTGCCAACGGTATGGTGATTTCCACGAAATCCAAAGCGGTGCAAGAAGCGCGCCGTGTGAACTTAGAGCTGATTCTCTCCAACCACGACAAACGCTGCCTCTCCTGCGTGAGAAACCGCAGCTGCGAGCTGCAGCAGCTTTGCGAAGAGCTCAACGTGCAAGGCGTGCCGTATGAAGGCCAGACCTTCGACCGTCCGCTCGATATGGGCTCCCCGTCGGTCGTCAGAGACCCCAACAAATGCATACTGTGCCGCCGCTGCGTGGCAGTTTGCGGTAATGTTCAGAAAATAGGCGCAGTGGGCGCAACGGAGCGCGGCTTCCGCACCATGGTGGAGCCCGTGTTCGGCAAATCCTTAAAGGATGTGCCGTGTGTCAACTGCGGACAATGCATCACGGCCTGCCCGGTGGGTGCGCTGACCGAAAAGAGTGAGATTCAGAACGTATGGGACGCGATCAACGACCCCAAAAAGCATGTGGTTGTGCAGACGGCTCCCGCCGTGCGTTTCGGCCTCGGCGAAGAGTTCGGCATACCGGTGGGCACCAGCGTGACCGGCAAAATGGCCACAGCACTGCGCCGCATCGGCTTTGATAAAACGTTCGACGTTGATTTCAGCGCTGACTTAACCATTATGGAAGAAGGCACTGAACTGATCGGCCGCATTAAGAACGGCGGCAAGCTGCCGATGATCACATCGTGCAGCCCGGGCTGGATCAAATACTGCGAGCATTTCTTCCCGGATTTCCTCGAAAACCTCTCGACATGCAAATCGCCCCATCAGATGGGTGGCGCGGTGATCAAGAGCTATTATGCGCAGAAGATGGGCATCGACCCGAAAGACATCTATGTGGTCTCGATTATGCCGTGCACCGCGAAGAAGTTTGAGAAGGAACGCGATGAGATGGCCGTGAACGGTCTACGAGATGTGGATGCCGTGCTGACCACGCGTGAGCTGGCCCGCATGATCAAGCAGGCTAATATCGACTTTAAAAACCTGCCCGACACCGATTTCGACCGTGTACTCGGCGAATCCACCGGCGCGGCGGTTATCTTCGGCGCCACCGGCGGCGTGATGGAAGCGGCACTGCGCACAGTGGCCGATATCCTCTCCGGTCAGGACCTGAAGGACATCGACTATGAATGCGTACGCGGCATTGACGGCGTCAAGGAAGCCACAATCAGCATTGGCGGCATGGACATCAAGGTCGCGGTTGCGAGCGGTACAGGCAACGCCAAGAAGCTGCTTGAAGCCGTGCGCAAAGGCGAAAAGGAATACCACTTCATCGAAGTGATGGGCTGCCCCGGCGGCTGCGTAACGGGCGGCGGACAGCCGATCGTCTCCGCGCAGGATAAGCTCAGCGTCAATCCGTATGTGCTGCGCGCCAAGGCCACATATGCAGAAGATGCGGAGAAACCCAAGAGAAAGTCGCACGAGAACGAAGAAGTGCAGCTGCTTTATAAGGAGTTCCTCGGCGAACCCAACGGCCACAAGGCCCACGAACTGCTCCACACGCACTACCACGCGAGACCGAAATACCAGTAAGTGATACAACGAGGCCCCGGAACATCCGGGGCCTTTTTTTACACTATTACTTATGGTATCATTTTGCTGATATAGTGGCGGGTTTATGAAGGCAGACAATTTGATAACAAAAATTCAGGATGATGAACTGTCCGAAGCGCTCAGCCTCGTTTGGAACGTTTTTCTGGGGTTCGAAGCGCCTGAGTATTGCAATGAAGGCGTCGCTGAATTCAAGCGCTATATCGAACTTGACGCGATGCGCGAGAAGCTTGACAAGGGCGAGCTGAAAATGTGGGTGTGCAAAAATGAAGGCCGCGTCACCGGCGTCATTGCGCTGCGTCCCCCTGCCATATCAGCCTGCTGTTTGTGGACAGGAATTATCACCATAAAGGCATTGCACGGGCGCTGTTTGAGCATGTACTGGGCATTGCGAAAGCAGAAGGTATGCACAAAGAAATGACTGTGTTTTCTTCTCCGTATGCCGCCGGGTATTACCGCCGCATGGGCTTTGCCGATACGGATACGGAGCAGACCGTGAACGGGATAAGATTTTTCCCGATGAAAAGAAGCATTTGAATAAAGCCTTGCCCTTCGAGGGGAAGGTGGCGCGTTGCGTCGGATGAGGTGGTAAAATGGCTTTTTTCTTTCTAAGACACCTCATCAGCCGCCTTGCGGCGGCAGCTTCTCCTCAAGGAGAAGCCTTTCGAATAAAACCGTCAATATCTGCGCATACGCTATCAAACTGTTTGCTAATATCCGCATTGGAGTACCGTTTGACTGTCAATCCAAGATTGTGCAAGTATTCATCTCGCTCTACATCTGCTGCAAGACCTTTTTCATCATAATGCTGCGAACCGTCAATCTCAATCACCAATTTTGCAGACGCACAATAGAAATCAACAATATAATTCCCAATTATCTTCTGACGTTTCACGGTAACTGGAAGACTCTTCAGGTAATCGTACCAGAGGTGCCGCTCTTCTTTGGTCATTTCATTGCGTAGCTTTCTTGAAAAGCCGTTTAGTAACGGATTGTGAGTATCATTCATTTTGACACCTCATCAGCCGCCTACCGGCGGCAGCTTCTCTTCAAGGAGAAGCCTTTCTTAAGCCTTCCCCTCCGAGGGGAAGGTGGCGCGCCGTAACGGATGAGGTGTTGAAACAGTTGTTAGCTTTTTTAAGACACCTCATCAGCCGCCTACCGGCGAAAAAAAACAGGAGAGTCTGGTTGTCCTCCCCTGTTGCATTCGTTTATTGTACAATTTGTCCGTGGAACAGTCATGCCCCGATTCGGGACACGAACGACGTTACCTACAGAACTTTATTCCAGCACCGAGGCCGCGACCGCGTCCGCGAGCGCGTTGAGCTCGTCCATCTGCGACGCCTTGAGCGATGATTTAATCACAAGCGGCGGCGCGAGCAGCTCCATCTGTTTCATCGTGCCGATCAGCTTCTCCATTTCGGTGTGTGCAGCGGGTGCCCACGAGCCGTTGGCCACAATGGCCACCTTGCGCCCTCTTAAATTCAGCACCGCCATCTCTCTTAATAGCGATTCCATCCCAAAATACAGCCCCGCATTATAAGTCGGTGCCGCGAAGATGAGATGACTGTATTTAAAAGCGTCCGAAATGATATACGACGCATGCGTTTTGGACACATCATACACGCGCATATCCTGCACACCCTTTTCCGCGAGCCGGTTCGCAATGGCATCAGCCGCGTTGGCGGTGTTGCCGTACATCGAGGCATACGCAATCACCACGCCCCTTTTCTCGGGCTCGTAGCGGCTCCATTTGTCGTACTTTTCAAAGAAATAGCCGATATCTTTGCGCCAGACCGGGCCGTGCAGCGGGCAGATCATTTTGATATCGGTGCCATCCAGCTTTTTGAAAAGCATCTGAACCTGAGCGCCGTAACGGCCGACGATGTTCGTGTAATAGCGGCGCGCCTCATCGAGAAAATGGCCTTCAAAGTCGTACTCGTCGCTGAAAACGCTGCCCGACAACGCGCCGAACGTGCCGAAGGCGTCCGCGGCAAACAATATACCCTTTGTGAGTTCATACGAAACCATCACCTCGGGCCAGTGCACCATGGGCGCGAAAACAAAGCGCAGCGTGTGGCTTCCGATGCTTAGCGTATCGCCGTCCTTTACCTCGTGCAGCCGCGTCTCGATATCAAAATCGTAAAACTGGCGGATCATATTGAACGTCTTTGAATTGCCGACAATCTTCAGGTTCGGATAGCGGTACATAAGCTCTTCAATGAACGCGCAGTGATCCGGCTCCATATGGTTGATGACGAGATAATCGATGGCGCGCCCGCTGAGCACGTACGTGAGGTTCTCGAGGAACTGTTGCGTGATCGCCGAGTCCACGGTGTCCATCAGCGTAACCTTCTCGTCCATGATCAGGTATGAGTTGTAGCAGACGCCATTCGGCAGCGGAAACATATTTTCAAACAACGCGAGCCGCCTGTCGTTGCCGCCCACCCAAAATATCTGCGGTGCGATTTGCTGTGTGATGTGCATAAAACTTTCCCTTCTTTCAGCAGAAATATAAACATATAAAGATCAAAAGATCTTTCAGGCTGTCGATAAAGCCTTATGAGTTTCCAATCTAAGCCCGAAAGATAGTCAGATAACTATCTCGGGGGATGAACCGGGAGGTGGCACAAAGTGCCGGAGGGAGTGATCGAATTCAAGCCATTTTCTCTGTCCCCGCCGCCTTTCGGTGACAGCCCCAATCCACCCGAATGAGTAGTCGTCAGAGGGAGCCACAAAAATAGGCTTTTTTGACACTCTGATAGACCAAAGAATCTTTTATTTTTTCCTATTATACCAGCGGCGGTAAGGCCCGTCTAGCCGATCATGGTGACCACATCGCCCGCAATCGCGGCCGCAATCATCGCCTCGGAATCCAGCTTGCTTTCCGCTTCCTTGATATCGTTAAGGCGTGGCTTGGTGACCGGGTGCTTGGGTACGAACACGGTGCAGCAGTCCTCATACGGCAGTATCGATGTATCGAAAGTGCCGTATTTTGTCGCCAGTTCGGTGATCTCGAGCTTATCCATACCAATCAGCGGGCGCAGCACGGGCATATCGGCCGCGTCGTTGGTCACAGCAAGGCTTTCGAGCGTCTGGCTTGCCACCTGGCCCACGCTCTCCCCCGTGACCAGCGCGAGGCATCGGTCCGCCACGGCGAGCCGTTCCGCAATGCGCATCATAAAGCGGCGCATCAGTATCGTTAAATACTCCTGCGGACACTTTTCATACAGCGTCATCTGTATCTCCGTAAAGCGCACCACATGCAGCCGTATCGGCCCCGTGTAGCGCACCATGAGCTTGGCCAGATCATGCACTTTTTCCAGCGCCTTGTCGCTTGTATACGGAAAGCTCTCGAAGTGCACCGCCGAGAGCGCCACGCCGCGTTTCGCGATCATGCAGCCCGCCACCGGGCTGTCGATGCCGCCTGAAAGCAGCAGCGCCGCGCGCCCGTTGCACCCCACGGGCATGCCGCCCGGCCCCTTGAGCACGCGCGTATAGCAATATGCCTTTTCGCGTATTTCTATGTAAGCGGTGAGTTCGGGGTGCTCAAGGTTCACCTTGAGCCCCGGCACAGCATCGAGTATCACGCCGCCCGCCTCCGCCGCCATCTGCGATGATTTCATCGGGAATCGTTTATCGGCGCGTTTGGCCTCAACGCGAAATTGTACCGTTTCTTTGGCAATGCGCTGCCGTTCTTCCGCCACGAGGGCGGCCAGCGCCTGCGCAGCGGCGTCAAAATCCTGTTCAAGCCTAACACCCGGGCTGTACGAATGAATGCCGAAAACGCGCCCGAGCGCCTCGAGCGCGGCATCCATTTGCTCCTCCCTTACGTTCTCCACGTAAATGCGACTTTCTCCACGCCGAACGAGCGCGCCTTCAATTCCGCTGAGCGCCTGCGCTACATTTTTAACGAGCGCTTTCTCAAAAAACGGTCGGTTGAGCCCTTTCAAATGAATCTCCGCGTAACGAATGATGATGATATTATCCACGATTTGAAAACCTCCGAAGCTCTCCAACCGCATTTTTCAGCGATTCCAAGCATATTTGTATATCGTCTGTTGTATTGTAACCGCACATGCTGATGCGCACCGTACCCTCGGCCAGCGGCCTCTTGATGCCGGATTCGAGCAGCACGCGGCTCACCTTCCCGCGCGAGCATGCCGCCCCCGTCCCAATGCAGATGCCGCTTTCGCCGAGCATGCGCACGAGCACCTCGGCGCGTAACCCCTCAAACGACACGCTGACGATGTGCGGCACGCAGGCTGCCGGTTCGTTGACTACGGCACCCTCAATCTGCTTGAGGCCGTTCACCAGTTCTGTTCGAAGTGACTGCACATGTGCATATGCCTCCTTGCGCTCAAAGCCGCGCCTCAGCGCGTCGCCAAACGCCTGAATACCGAGCGTATTCTCGGTGCCCGCGCGCAGCACGCCTTCCTGGCTGCCGCCGAGCAGCACGGGCTTGACGATGCGCCCCTGCTTTGTAAGCAGCGCACCCGTGCCCTTGAGCCCGTGAATTTTGTGGGCACTCACGGTGTAATAATCCACACCGAGGCTGTTTACATCCACAGGGGCTTTGAGCAATGCCTGAATGCCATCCGCATGAAACAGCGTCTCGGGGTTTTTCGCCCTCACCGCGTCTCGTATGGCCTTGATATCATTGAGCGCGCCGGTCTCGTTGTTAACGTGCATAATGCTGACGAGCGCCGTGTTCTCTTTCACGAGTGCGGCCACGTCGTCCGGCTCAATCATAAAATTTTTGGGTGTGACGAAATCGACCTCGGCCCCCTGCTGCGCCAGATGCCGGAACATCACATAAACGGACGGATGCTCTATTGTGCTTGTGATGTAATGCGCGCCCTTTCGTATACCTGAGAGCACCGCCATGTTGTTGGCTTCGGTGCCGCCCGACGTGAACACGCAGGTGCCGCCTTCAAAGCCGAGGCTTTTTAACAGCAGCGCTCTGACGCCCTTTATCTCGCTGAAAACCGTCTCGGCGTTTTTGTATGCCGCGGAAGGATTGTACCAGGCGTTCTCGGCATGGTGCGGCGCGGCCCAATCTAAGTATGGCTTGGTGGTGGCCGCGTTGTCCAGATAAATAACCAAAAAAATAGTGCCTCCCTGAGCGAAATGGTATATAATTATGTTTATAATAACACGGAATGTGGAATATATGTATCAGTTTTTATATTAAGGATACACTGATGACGGCATTTCTTATAGGAGTCGGCGTATTCTTCATTCTGCGGAGGAGTTATGAACTACTGCCCGAATTGCGGAAATAAGCTAAACCCTTCAGACGTGCTTTGTTCGCGATGCGGTTCGCTGATCGAAAAGCTCAAAGCGTCTGTTTACACACAGACTTTAAAAGGTACGAGTGTCTGCCCTCCGGATGCAGTTTCAGCCGGTATGCCGGAATCTGATACGGCGCTTCCGGAGCAATTCGCAATGCAAAATATGCCCGATCAGGAAGATGATGCGGACGCAGCAAAGCAGTGGCTCGAAATCGAAGAGGTCGGTTCATCTTTACAAATAGAAGAAGCGGATGCTCCCGAAGCCGTCGAACCTGCGAAAGAACGTGAAACGGAGCAAGGCCTTCTTAAAGCTGAGGAAATTCCTCACGAAACGGAAAACAGCCGGCTCGAAGAAGAACAGGTTCCCGCTCAAAATACTGAAGAGACGGATGACGAAGACAGCCGGCGGGCAGCCCGCCGCAAACAGGAGTCTGCGGCACCTGTCATTACCGCTCCGCGCGAACGCGAAAACAAAAAACGCGTACCGGCCATTGTTGTGCTGTTCGTATGGATAATCACCACAGCCGCGGTTTTTACCGGCTTCTATTTCGCGGATAGCTATGTGACCCAAACCTACGGCGGATGGGAGGGTTTTGTACGCGATTTCACCAAAGGCAAGGTTGAGCTTGATATCAGCGCCGCTTATATGTCGAACATCAAGGTCAGCGTCAGTGAATCCGAGCAGGACGGGGCCCCCGCGCACCGTTTTGATGTGTCTCTGGCCGACGGCCAAAGCGTAACCGTTATGCCGCTGGGCGAAAGCCGCGATATGCAAAACGGCAGTGTGTCGTTTTTCGTTGCGGATGAGGCGCTTGCTAAGAGCCTCGGTATTGTCACGTCAGACGTTTCGATGGAAACAAGCGGTATCAGCCTGAATGTGAAGACAGCTTCGCAAACGATCTCTTACCCGATCACATCGCTGACGCTTCGACTGACTGATGCGCAGTACAAACGCGAGAAACCATCAGCCGAAACGCTGACCACCACGGATACGGGTCTCAAAATTGCGCTGACGGTATCGCCCGATTCGACCGTGTTTATCAACAATGCCAACCACAGCGCGGATATTGACGATTTCGGGCATCTGACAGCGGCTATGCCGCTCGAGCTCGGCGAGAATACGTTCGTTATTGAGGTGATACAACCCGGAAGGCATTCGATAAAAGAGAATTTTACCATCACACGCGAGCTGCCCCCCATCGCGCTGACACTGCGCGACTCCTATTTACGTGTTTATGATTCTTCGTTTGAATGCCGCGGCACCGCCGAGGCCGGAGCGGCCGTCACCGCGATGCTCGACGGCAAGAAGTTTACGGCGCTGGTCGGAAACGACGGCGCGTTCTCGTTCGCCTGCACACTGGCAGAAACGGGTGTGTATCAGATGGATGTCACCGCTTCCAAGGAAGGGCTTGCCGACGCGGCTGCTTCCATCATGGTGGAATATCTGCCCGGGCAGGAAACCTATATGGAAAAGGCCGCCGAGATGACGGTGGATAAGATAGTGAAAGACTTGAACGCCGTGAAAGGCGCCGATATTAAAACAACGGCCACGATAGACGGCAATATCACAAATGAAAACCATACACAGACGTTTACTGTCATCTCCAAGGAAGGTGCCAGCATGACCTGCTATTATTACGGGCCGGAGCGGCTGTCTGGCGAGCTTGAATATACGTTTTACGGCGTTGTGGATGCCGAAAAGAAAAGCTTTTATGTGATGTTTGTGGAATAGATTATTGGTGACTAAGCACTTGCTTATCATGGCAGGTGCTTTTTTTATGGAGATCACGCTTTGCTTTTACTGCTCCTTAAGCATTCAATCGCTGCAAAAAGTTTTTACACTCCAAGGAAACACCTCATCCGTTACGGCGCGCCACCTTCTCCTCCAGGAGAAGGCTTATCTGATAAAATACCATTCATCAAATGGCTTCCGCTCGAGAGGGAGCTGTCACCGATGGTGACTGATGAGGTGTTATGTCACTGTCAGCCACACCTCATCTCTTACGGCGCGCCACCACCTTCTCCTCAAGGAGAAGGCTTTTTTATGCGCTTATGATTCTTTATATCCGGATTATTCTATACTGTCTTGCATGGCCTTCATTTTAAAAGATTCACCTCACAGCTGATTCATCGTGGCAAATAAGTTCATTTTGTCGCAGCTATGAAAAAATTCATCCGGTCTTTCTGTCACTACGAAGTGAAGAAACAGTAACAGATTCTCATCCGCTTCGCAGTCACTTCACAATGTTCGTTCAGTATGACCGTAAGCGTAACTTTCTGTTCACTCTGATACATAAGTGCATGATGATTCTTAACGGGTGATGCGATATGAAAAATCTTTATCATTTTTATAATCTTCGCTTAATCCGGTATGACGGGTTAAGTTCCAATCGATAGTCAAAAAAATGAGTTGTCATCAGTCGGCACTGGTGGGGATTTCTCCAAAACAGTCAACGAGCGCATGGGCGCATATGCAAAAAGCCGGTCCGGGATAATCCCGAACCGACTCTGTATAACTGTCTTTAGGCGAGGTTTTCCTTCTTCGCTTTGGGGAGCGCTTTTTGCTTGCCCTCTTTGTCGCCGAGTATCAGCATCGGCACCTTGGCGTTGCGCACCGTGTCTTTGGTGATCACGCACTTTTTCACATCGCTGCGGGACGGCACCTCGTACATCACGTCGAGCATGATGGATTCGAGTATCGCCCGGAGGCCGCGTGCGCCTGTTTTTCGCTCGATGGCGAGCTTCGCAATTTCGGTCAGCGCATCATCTTCAAACTCGAGCTGAACGCCGTCCATTTCGAGAAGCTTAGAAAACTGCTTCACCAGCGCGTTCTTGGGCTCCGTCAGTATGTTGACGAGCGCCTTTTCATCAAGCTGGTGCAGCGTCACGATGATCGGCACACGGCCCACAAACTCAGGAATCAGACCGAACTTTAGCAGGTCCTCGGGCAGTATATTCTTATAAAGCTCCGATAAATCCTTCTTTTCACTGCTCACGATGTTGGCACCGAAGCCCATCGTTTTGCGGCCGATGCGCCGCTCGATGATGCTTTCCAGCCCGCCGAATGCGCCGCCGCAAATGAAAAGAATGTTCGTCGTGTCGATCTGCAAAAACTCCTGATGCGGATGCTTGCGCCCGCCCTGCGGCGGCACGCTAGCGACCGTGCCTTCGATGATCTTAAGCAGCGCCTGCTGAACGCCCTCGCCCGACACATCGCGCGTGATAGACGGGTTGTCGCTCTTGCGCGCGATCTTGTCGATCTCATCGATATAGATGATGCCGCGCTGGGCGCGTTCGATATCGTAGTCGGCTGCCTGTATCAGCTTTAGCAGAATGTTTTCCACGTCTTCGCCCACATAGCCCGCTTCCGTCAGAGACGTTGCGTCGGCCATGGCGAACGGCACGTTCAATATACGCGCAAGCGTCTGAGCCAGCAGCGTTTTGCCGCAGCCCGTGGGCCCCAGCATCACAATGTTGCTCTTCTGCAGCTCCACGTCGTCCGTCTTGGTATCCGAATTGATCCTCTTGTAATGGTTATACACGGCCACCGCGAGGTTTTTCTTCGCGTCAGCCTGACCAATCACATAATCATTCAGCGAATCGACGATCTCGGCGGGCTTGGGTATGTCCCCGATCTCAAACGCCGACGCTTCCTGATAATCCTCTTCTATGATTTCCTTGCAGAGCTCAATGCATTCATTACAGATGTATACACCGGGCCCGGCCACCAGCCGCCTGACCTGTTCCTGAGCTTTGCCGCAGAACGAGCACTTGAGCTGTTTTTGGTCGTCTGTGTAGTTCGGCATTGATTCACCTCTTTTCCCTTTTACTTGGATTTAGGCGGGATGATCTCATCAACCAGCCCATAGCTAAGCGCTTCCTCAGCGCTCATGAAATTGTCTCTTTCCGTATCCGCTTCGATCTTCTCAATCGGCTGACCCGTTCTTTCAGCG
>JAEZNC010000236.1 GCA_023441905.1 Bacillota bacterium
CTTCGTAGTCACTCCGTTAACACTCCGTTCAGCATGACAATAGAAGCTTTGAGCATGCAGCGGCATATGTCACCCTGAGAGAAGCGAAGGGTCCCACGGCAAAGAGCGATAAGCGATGGGATGCTTCATTACGCTTCGCTCCGTTCAGCATGACAGAAGAGACTGTAAGCGTGCAGCAGCATGGGCCACACTGAGAGAAGCGGAGGGCCCCATGTCAAAGAGCGATAAGCCATGACATTCGCACGAAAAACCATGAGATGAATATGATATTAGGAACACGTCAAAGCATTATTAATGAGTCGGAGCTGTTTTATGACATGGTATGATCCGCCTTCTGTTGACCCCAAAAAAAAGATACCCAGCGTGACTGATACCGATAACAATGATGATAAGGGCAAATGCACGCCCAAAAGCTGGCTGGAGGTGCTGCCTTCAAAATCGGGTACGGTGCTCGCCGCGATATTGGCCAACATCATGACGGATGGCCTCACGCCGAATCAGGAAAACATACTCGGCAACTTCGTCTCAGCAGTAGGAACACTGATATCATACAAGGCCTCGCGCGATGATGTGAACTGATTGGGCTCTTTTGCATAAAAACAGGGACAAGCTCTCTTTTTGTTACGCACCATGAGAGCAGAAATATTAAAAATGACATATCATTGCATATGTTTTATGATAATTTCGCAAGAATTTAAAAAAAAACTTTCATTAGGGGATTCAAATTCGGGTGAAAATCAATTATAATAAGACCAATACGGTTTTTCGATGAATCAAAAGGAAATTTTGATTTTTCAAAAATTCAAAAAGAGGTGAGGGTTAATGACAATGACGACGAACAAAAAGCTTATGGCATGGGTTGACGAAGTTGCCGAACTGTGCCAGCCGGACCAGGTATATTGGTGCGACGGTTCCGAAGAGGAGAACGAGAAACTGCTCAAAGAGATGGTAGATGCCGGCATGGCGACACCGCTCGATCCCGAGAAACGCCCCGGATGCTATCTGTTCCGCAGCGACGCGTCCGACGTGGCACGTGTTGAGGACAGAACGTACATTTCATCCTTGAAACAGGAAGACGCAGGCCCGACCAACAACTGGGTGGCTCCCGATGAACTCAAAGCCACAATGAAATCGCTTTACAAAGGCTGCATGAAGGGCAGAACACTATATGTGATTCCGTTCTCCATGGGTCCTATCGGCTCCCCGATATCCAAGATCGGTGTTGAGCTTACGGACAGCCCGTATGTGGTGACCAATATGCGCATCATGACCCGCATGGGCAAAGCGGTGCTCGATGTGCTCGGCGACGGTGAGTTTGTGCCCTGCCTGCACTCGGTGGGTGCGCCGCTTGAAGAAGGCCAGAAAGATTCTTCGTGGCCGTGTGCGCCGATTGAGCAGAAATACATCAGCCATTTCCCCGAAGAGAGAACCATTTGGTCTTACGGCTCGGGTTACGGCGGCAACGCACTGCTCGGCAAAAAGTGCTTCGCGCTGCGTATCGCTTCCGTGCAGGCGAGAGACGAGGGATGGATGGCTGAGCATATGCTGATATTAAAGCTGACCAGCCCCGAAGGCAAAGTGAAATATGTGACCGGCGCGTTCCCGAGCGCTTGCGGCAAAACCAACCTCGCGATGCTGATTCCCACGATCCCTGGCTGGAAAGTGGAGACCATCGGCGATGACATCGCATGGATGAAGTTTGGTGAGGACGGACGTCTCTACGCGATCAATCCCGAATTCGGATTCTTCGGCGTGGCACCTGGCACCTCGATGCACTCGAACCCGAACGCGATGCACAGCACGGACAAAAACACGATATTTACAAACGTCGGCCTGACGGACGACGGCGATGTGTGGTGGGAAGGCATCGGCTATGATGCGCCGTCTCATCTGATCGATTGGAAAGGCAAAGACTGGGCACCGGGCTCGGAAGCGCCCGCGGCTCATCCGAATGCGCGTTTCACAGCGCCCGCCGGACAGTGCCCCGCGATTGCGCCCGAATGGGAAGACCCCAAGGGTGTGCCGATTTCCGCGATTCTCATCGGCGGACGCCGCCCGAGCACGATTCCGCTCGTACACGAAAGCTTTTCGTGGCAGCACGGCGTGTTCCTCGGCTCCATCATGGGCTCCGAAATCACGGCTGCGGCCATCTCCGCCAAGATCGGGCAGGTTCGCCGCGATCCGTTCGCAATGCTGCCGTTCATCGGCTACAACGTGTGCGATTATCTGCAGCACTGGCTGGATATCGGCGAAGCGACCGATGCCGACAAGCTGCCCAAGATTTTCTACGTCAACTGGTTCCGCAAGGACAAAGACGGCAAGTGGCTGTGGCCGGGCTTCGGCGAAAACAGCCGCGTATTAAAGTGGATCTTCGAGCGCGTGGACGGCACAGGCAAAGCGGACAAAACCGCGATTGGCTACATGCCCACAATCGATGCGCTTGACACCACAGGCCTCGATGTGAGCGAAAAAGATATGGCAGAACTCTTGAAGATCGAAAAAGATATGTGGCTTGCCGAAATCGAATCGATCAAGGAACACTACGCCAAGTACGACCAGCCCACGAAGAAAATGCCCAAGGCCCTGTTTGATGAGCTCAGCGCTCTCGAAGAAAGAGTCAAGGGAATCTAATCCAGCCCAAACGAAATACAAAGGAGCTGCCCGAAACCGGACGGCTCCTTTTTTGTGCAGGCTCCTTTGGAAAGGAGCTGTCAGCTTTGATGACTGAGGATTGAGAATGCCTGGGCAGAAGACAAAGCTTTATGTGTCATGCTGAACGAGCAAAGCGAAGTGAAGCATCCCATACTATCAAGCGCCTCGTATGGGGGCGCAATCCTCCGCCACGCTGTGCGTGCTGTTAAGGATGGAAAGTGCACTTTGGCGCTGCTCAAATAGCCGTGGGATGCTTCGCTCCGTTACACTTCGCTCAGCATGACAGCAGATTCAAGGCGTATCTGAACAAAAGGCTCCTATGGAAAGGAGCTGTCAGCTTTGCTGACTGAGGATTGATGAGTGCTGGCGCAGCAGACAAAGCTTGATGTGTCATGCTGAACGAGCAAGGCGAAGTGAAGCATCCCATACTATCAAGCGCCTCGTATGGGGGCGCAATCCTCCGCCACGCTGTGCGTGCTGTTAAGGATGGAAAGTGCACTTTGGCGCGGCTCAAATAGCCGTGGGATGCTTCGCTCCGTTACACTTCGCTCAGCATGACAGTAGATGCCAAGTGTATCTGAACAAAAGGCCCATTTGGAAAGGGCTGTCAGCGAAGCTGACTGAGGATTGAGAAAGCCGGGGCAGAAGACAAAGCTTCATGTGTCATGCTGAACGAGCAAGGCGAAGTGAAGCATCCCATACTTTCAAGCGCCTTGGCTGGTACACAATCCTCCGTCACGCTGACGCGCGCCACCTCCTTTCAAAAGGAGACTTGGCTTTTATGGCGAACAGCGGCTCCTTTGGAAAGGAGCTGTCAGCTTTGCTGACTGAGGATTGATAAACGCATAGTATTAAGAGCCGCAATCCTCTGTTGTGCGGCACGTGCCGGGCGCAATACAAAAGAGCCGTTCATACGCTGGACAGCTCTTTTTGCTTCTTATGCATCTAATCAGCTTTGAGCTTTCCTATCCGCCAAACGCTGATGACCAGCGCCGCAACGATGAACCCGAGAAGCACGAGCAGCCCCGTTGCGTTCCAGCCGCCGCTGCACAAGCTTTCAAAGCCCCATGTGGCGGGGAACACCTTGCCCACAGCTTGCAGCGCACCCGGCAGCATGCTGCTCGGGAACATAATGCCCGAAAGCATCACGGACGGCAGGAAGAAAACTTGCGAGATCATCGTGAGCTTGGCGTCGCTCTTTAAAAATAAGCCGAGCAGCGTGCCGATGCCGAGACATGCGGTGATAAAAACCGCAAGTGAGACGAAATACGTAAGCGGTGAGGCGGGCACGTCGGCATGGAATGCGAGCGGCGCAATCAGATAAATGAGCGTGCTCATGATCATTAAATGGATGAGGCCGGATATCACGTTGTTGACCGCCGCTGTCCAGAGCGGTATGCCGCCCACTTTGTACGCTTTCTTCATTTCGCTGCCATACAGTTCAATCAACGGGGTGGGGGCACCCAAAAAAGCACCCATCGATACGCCGAACACGCTCATCGCGGGAATCAGTGTTTTGTATGCGTCGGGGTTGATGGATGTGAATATGCCGCCGATAAACAGGAAGAATGCGAGCGGCACCGCATAATACGTGAGCAGCACGCCCTTGTTTCGAAGATCCAGTTTCCATTGCAGGCCAATACCGTATAAAAATGCGTTCATTTATTTACCCTCCTTTGCGATGTCAAGAAACCGTTGTTCCAGGCTCGCGTGCTCAATCTTTAAGTCGCGAACGTGTGCGCCGCCCGCTTTCACGGCAGCCAGCAGCTCTGCGAGGCCGTCCTCCAGACTCGCCGTTTCAAACGTGTCATAGCCTTGAAAAGCGCCTGCGAAAACGCAGTGTTTGAGCCCATTCAGCGAAACGGGCGGGGCCAGTCTGATCAGCACCTTGAACGTGTCGGACATCTGCTGCGTGAGTTCGCCTGCGGTGCCGATAAACGCAATCACGCCGTCCTTGAGTATCGCGATGCGGTCGCAGAGCGCTTCCACCTCTGCCATGTCGTGGCTCGCGAGTATCACTGTTTTGCCCTGCGCTTTGAGCGTCCGTATCTCTTCGTGCAGCGCGGCGCGGCCCTCCACATCGAGCCCGGCCGTGGGCTCGTCGAGAAATACGATTTCCGGGTTACCCGTCATCGCGAGCGCCAGATGCAGCCGGCGCTTCTGTCCGGTTGACATGTCTTTATACGCTTTGTTTTTGATCTCGTCGTATCCGAGACGCCGGACAAACGCCTCATCAACGGTTGTGCCGCTCCATTTGGCGAACAGCTTCAGCGCCTCGCAGGCCTTCATATGCTGCGGCAGCGACGACGACTGCAGCTGAACGCCGGTTTTGCCGTTTACTTTGATCTCACCGCTCTGGTATTTGCGGATACCCTCTATGCATTCAAGCGTGGTGGTTTTGCCCGCGCCGTTGGTGCCGAGCAGCGCGAAAATCTCTCCTTGTTTCACCTCGAACGAAATGCCCTTGAGCACCTCGTTGTCGCCGTAGCTTTTCATCAGCGACTTGACCTCAATCTTGTTATTCATTGGCTCCCTCCATATTTGGTATATCGACGCCCTGCTGCGCAAAGAAAGCGGCGAGCGCCTGACCGATAAAGCCATCGGCCTGTTTTTGCTTTTCCGCGACGGTTTCATCCCAGCCCTGCTTGCTCTCGTTGAATTTCATGAGCTCAGGCAGCAGGCTGATGTCGCCGCCGGTGAAATCCATAATCATGTCCCACCACTGCTTGGCGAGTGCCATGCCCTCTTTGCTTTCGGGGGATACACCACTTTGCTGCATCGCGATGGTGCTTTCGAGCACGGCATTGTATTTTTGATAGATCATGATGCCTTTCTGAGGGTCGTCCCCAAACCTTAAGCGGATATGATCCATCATCTTTTCGTCAAACAACTTTACGATCCAAAAGTTCTTGTTGTTCAGCCTTAACAGCGAGACGATATCCGCATACTTGTTATAGTCAACCGTCTTGATCTGCAGAACTTCCGCCTGAAGCGATTCAATCGCCTCTTTGACGGCAGACAGTTCTCTGATTTGCTCCTCAATAATGAGCTTTTGCTTGCCGAGTATCTGCGCGACGTCCTCCGGTCTGTCAAGCGGCAGCAGCTTAAGCTTGATTTCATCGAGCGAAAACCCAAGGAACTTGAGTGACAAAATCTGATGAAGCTTCACCATATCCTTTTTGGTGTAAAGCCTGCGCCCGCCTTCGCTTTTGACGGATGGCCTTAAGAGCCCCTCTTTGTCGTAATACTGCAGTGCGCGTACGGTGATGCCCATTTCCTTTGCCAGTTCACCGACAGTCAGCAAATCCGTGCTTACCATTTTTATCCCCTCCATAAAAGCATTGTATCATGTGACGCAACGTCACAAGCAACATCTTTTTTATGTGACGTAAAATTTTTCGGTTTGTATTCGCTATTTTGGTTTATCATCTATAAAAGGAGAAGGTTGAAATGGGCAGAACGGAAGGCTTTGGCGAAACAAAATTGTCTATTTGGGAGTGGAATTAACCTTTAAAACATTGTATAATGAAAAAAAACCAAAGGAGTGATGCCAGTATGATACAAATAATCTACGGAAAGAAAGGCAGCGGCAAGTCAAAACAACTTTTGGACAAGGCGAACGCTGAGGTGGACAACACGAAGGGGAATATTGTTTACCTAGATGACAACAACCGTTGTATGTACGACTTAAGGCATGAAATCCGTTTTATTAACACAGCTGATTACAGCATCAACAATCCTGACAAACTCTATGGTTTTGTATGCGGCATTCTGTCGCGCGATTTCGATATTTCATCTGTTTACATAGATGGCCTCAAAAAGATGAGCCAATGCGACAGCGACGAAATGAAAAGCTTATTCGAAAACTTCGAGTCGCTTTTCTCTGATATCAACGCGTATCTTGTGGTCAGCGGCAACGATGATATTCCCGCGTATATGAGCAAATATATCGCGGGATAAAACGACTCAGACGATGAAACCTGCGCGGGGCGGCAAGCTTTCAGGCAGCCATGGAAGGCGGCATGATAAGCCGGTATGCCATGCGCAGGTTTGTTTTTGAGGCTTTGCACAAAAAGGCGGAGCCATTATGCTTGGAGGAATAGGAATGAAGCTCATCAGTACGAGAAACAGCGCGCAGCGGCTCGAGGCGTCTGCCGCCACATTGCAGGGCATTTCGCCGGAAGGCGGCCTGTTTGTGCCCGAAACGTTTGCGGGTTTGGGGACGCTGAGTAGTCTTGCGGCACTGTCGTATCCGGCACTCTGTGCGAATGTTCTCGGCCGCTATTACGAGGATTTGGGAGATTTAGAGGCGCTGACAACAGCCGCCTATTCGAGTTTCGACGATAAGAAAGTGGCACCGCTGAAGAAAACCGCGCAGGGAGAATACGTGCTGGAGCTGTGGCACGGGCCGACGCTCGCTTTTAAGGACATGGCGCTTTCGGTGCTGCCGCGCCTGATGACGGCCGCGATGAACGGCGGGCCCGACATACTGATTCTTGTTGCGACATCGGGCGACACGGGCAAGGCCGCGCTGGAGGGCTTCTGCGATGTGCCGCATACCAAAATCGTCGTGTTTTACCCCAATGAGGGCGTTTCGGATATGCAGCGGCTTCAGATGGTGACGCAGGAGGGAAATAACACGCAGGTGGTGGCGGTGCGCGGCAATTTTGACGACGCGCAGAACGCCGTCAAAGCGATGTTTACCAATCGCGATTTCGCCGCGCAGGTGAGTGCCAAAGGGTACAGCCTTTCGTCCGCAAACTCGATTAACTTCGGGCGTCTCGCGCCGCAGATCGCCTATTACGTGAGCGCATACACGCAGCTCATGAACGAAGGAGAAATCAAAGACGGTGAGCCGATCAATTTTGTGGTGCCCACGGGCAACTTTGGGAACATTCTCGCCGCGTATTATGCGAAACGCATGGGGCTGCCCATCAAGCGCCTGATCTGCGCCTCGAACAAGAACAACGTGCTGACAGACTTTTTCCGAAAGGGTGCGTACACGCTGGACAGGCCCTTCTTTAAAACGATGTCGCCGTCGATGGATATATTGATATCGAGTAACCTCGAACGGCTGCTGTTTGAGCTGGCGGGGCGCGATGAGCAGGCCGTGAACGTGATGATGAGCCAGCTCAAAACACAAGGCCGCTACGATATCAGCGGCACGGCAAGAGCGGCGCTCGAAGCCGATTTTTACGCCGACTGGTGCGACGAAGCCGAAACGATGGCGTGCATCAAGAGAACGTTTGAACAAAAGGGCTATCTGCTCGATACGCACACCGCCGTTGCGATGGGCGTTTTTGAAAAATATAGACAAAACGGTGATGCCACAAAGACGGTGGTGGTCTCGACCGCGTCGCCGTACAAGTTCCCGGCCGACGTATTATGCTCGCTCGGCGTGAACACACAGGGCATGGACAGCTTTGAGATGGCACGCGAGCTTTCCAGAATAACCGACACACCGCTGCCGCAGCAGATTAAGGCACTGGAAACCAAACCCGTGCGTTTTACCGCCGTGGCGGACAAAGACGCGCTGCCGTCGTCGGTGCTGGAGGTGCTGTAATCATGTTCTGTTCCTGCTTTGAGGTGGTGATGACCGTTCCTGGAGCGGCCAGCCTGAAAGACAGGCGCAGCGTGGTGAAAAGCCTCAAGGAACGCTGCAAAAGCCGTTTCAACGTCTCTGTGGTGGAGTGCGGGGAAGATGGCAAGTGGCAGAAGGCGAGCCTCGGATTCGCGCTGGCCGCCATCAGCCAAACGGCGGCAGATCAGCAGACACAAGCCGTGATTGACTTTTTGTATGAGGACGGCAGAGTTGAAATTATTGATGTAGAAAGGCTCTAGGTGGAAAACATGGGGGACAAAAAGATTATTTTTTCGGGCGTACAGCCATCTGGCGTATTAACCGTGGGCAATTATCTCGGCGCAATTAAGAACTGGGTGAAGCTGCAAGACGAATACAACTGCTACTACTGCGTGGTGGATATGCACGCGCTCACGGTGCGGCAGGACGCGGCGAACCTTCGCAAACGCTGCCTTGATACGATGGCGCTGCTGCTCGCGGCCGGCCTCGACCCCGAAAAGAACATCATGTATTTCCAGTCCCATGTATCGTGCCATGCAGAGCTTATGTGGGTTTTAAACTGCTTTACCTATTTGGGCGAGCTCTCGCGTATGACGCAGTTTAAAGAGAAAAGCGAGCGCCACGCCGACAACATCAACGCGGGGCTGTATACGTATCCGGTGCTGATGGCGGCGGATATACTGCTGTTTGAGTCGGATCTTGTGCCGGTGGGCGCTGACCAAAAGCAGCATCTTGAGATTACGCGCGATATCGCGCAGCGCTTTAACAACATCTATGGCGATGTGTTCGTGGTGCCCGAGCCGTATATCCCCAAGGCGGGCGCACGCGTGATGAGCCTGGCCGATCCGACGAGCAAAATGAGCAAATCGGACGAGAACGAGAACGCGTACATTTCGCTGCTCGATCCGCCCGACGCGATACAGAGAAAGTTCAAGCGCGCCGTGACCGATTCGGACGGCGTGATCAAATACTCCGACGACAAGCCAGGCGTATCGAATTTGATGTCGATACTCTCCGCGGTGACCGGGCAGACGTTTGAGCAGATTGAGGCCGAATTTGAGGGCTTAGGCTACGGCGTGCTCAAAGCGCGCGTGGCGGATGCCGTCTGCGGCGAGCTCGAGCCGCTTCAGCAGCGGTACGTAAAAATTCGTGCCGACAAGGAGTATTTGAATCAGGTGATTCAGAGCGGTGCCGAGCGCGCGGGCGCGAATGCGGTGCGCATGCTGCGCAAGGTGTATAAGAAGATTGGCGTGGCACCGAGGCAGGTATGAGAGATTACAAGCTTTATATATTCGATCTCGACGGCACGCTGGTGGACACGAAGCCCGATATTGCCCGTGCGCTGCAAAAGATGCTGGAGGAGGCCGGTTTGCCTGTGCCGAACCTTAACGAGGTGGCGCGCGCCATCGGCGGCGGCGCGAAGAACGCGGTGAGCATGCTCACCGGGCTCGAGGGGGATGCGTTATTGCCGCATCTGGCGCTTTTCAACGAAGAATACGAGCGGATGTGCGCCGACAATACCTGCGTGTATGAGGGCGGGGAGGCACTGCTGCTCCGTTTGAAGGAAGAGGGCGCGAAGCTCGCGCTCGTGACAATGAAATACAAAGCCCCAACGCTCAAGATACTTGCTGCGCACGGGCTTGATATGTTTGACGCGGTGCTGACGTTTGATGATGTGAGCAAACGCAAGCCCGACCCGGAGAGCCTTTTTATTCTGTGCGAGCGGTTTGGCGTGGATACGGCGGACGTGCTGATGATTGGCGATACGGTGACGGATATACGATACGCGCAGGCAGCGGGGGCGGATTGCTGCGCCGTGGCATACGGCTACGGAGAGACTGAGGATGTGCTCGCGCTGAAGCCGACGTATGTGGTGGAGAGCCTGTTGGATCTTTAAATGCAACATCAGATTCAATTAATTGAGGCGTAGGGTTTCTGTAATTAATTCAGCCATTTTCTCTCCCCCAATCACCTATCGGTGACAGCCCCCTCATCAGAGGGGGCCAAGATCTAGAGGCTTTTGTACGTTCTGGGCTCCCTCTGAGGACTACCCTGCAAGGGTGGATTGGGAGCTGTCGGCGAAGCCGACTGAGGGAGAGATATCAATACTGTTTGATCTATCAATTCGCAAACACCCGCAAAGTTACGGTCAATATCCAAGTTACATATCCGCAATACTTTTAAAATTTAATGACTGCAATATCTCAGTGCGCTCATTGTCCCTTTGCACCTGTTCAGGCTCATAATGCCTGCCGCCATCCAATTCGATAACCAACCTCGCTTTGGCACAATAGAAGTCAGCAATATAGTTTCCTATCGCTTTTTGGCGTTGAAAACGCACCTTATAGAGACGAAGAAACTCATACCACAATTTGCGTTCCCAGTGTGTCATATTTTCTCTCAACTCTCTGGCTAATGGAATATTGCATTTGTTGTATTCTTTCATAGCCTCTCCTTCTGTATACCCAAACGAGATTGGACACCCTCCAAAACTATGTACAAGATATATAGAAAATAATACTGCAAAAAATCATATGTTACAAACAAGTATTAACATTATTCGCTCTTCATGGAACCCAAAGAGACCACAAAAACCTGTGATATTTTTGGCGGGAGATTGGGGGTGGGAAGCGATAATTTATTATTTCTTTATAATGATTTTCAGCTTGCTTGCCATCTTATTTAAGAGAATCCTCTATTTCCGCTGCGATTTTCAATACCTCGTTCTTCATATGCCGATTAGACGCAAACGTATATTTTGAAAGAATGGTTTGCTCACTTCCGTCCACATCATACACCTTGCCGCCGGCTTCTCTGATCAGCAGTACGCCGCCTTGCACGTCCCACGCATTGTTGCTCAGCGTGATGCTGATATCCGCTCGCCCTGCGGCCAGCCATGCCAAATGCAAAGCCGCTGAACCGAGCATTCTGACGCGTTGTACTTGATGGCCAAACGTTTCAATGTACTTGTATCTGACTCTGTTCCTTGCGTCGCAGTTATGGCCAACGGCAAAATCGCCATACGTTAATATGGCTGAACTCAGCGTATCAACATCTGAAACATAAATTCGTTTTCCATTTAAAAAGGCACCCATGCCGTCGCCGGCAATGTATGTTTCATTTAGGGATGGAAAGCAAATGCCGGAGGCAATGGGTTTGCCGTTATTCATCAGCGCAATGGACGTACCGTAAATGCTGATATTCCTCGCATAATTGGCCGTACCGTCTATGGGGTCTATCGCCCAGAACATACCGGCGGCATCCGACATGGCGTCGGGAGACAGTTCTTCGCCCATAATCGGGATATGAGCAAAAGACGCAAGCAGATGGTCTTTGTAGATTTTTTCAAGTTCAATATCTGTATTTAAAGCAAAGTCTCGGCTGCCTTTTTGTACTTCCACAAAGCCGCAGCCAAGCTTTTCAAGGAGAAATTCACGGCCGAAATTGAGTAAATCGTTAATCTCGTTCATGTAGTGGGTCACGTTGGTTATTGAGCTAGTATGAGTCATAGGTGTTTGCAGCCTCGTTCTTGTGATTTATCATTGCAGTCAAATGAATTATAACATGCTGAAAGATACAATATAAACAGCAATATATTCAATGGTGGATATTTCAGGATGGGATTTGCCAGTCGCCATTTTACTATTTTCTTCTGTACGGTCGGCGAAGCCGACTGAGGGAGAGAAGTACTTGCTGCTTTATCAATCAACTCGCAGATACCCGAGAAGTTTCGGTCAATATCTAAGTTGCATATCCGCAAAACTTTCAGGATTAATGAATGTTTATTTGTGTCCGGCTCACTTTTTGCGAATTCTTACAATAACATCAACAGCAAGCCCAATCACCATGCATGCCAACAAGCCGCCTAGCCATAGAACCCAAAAATTATTAGTGCGCCCGCCGCCCGGATCAAAACCATCCGTATTGAACAATACCCCGAGTACAAACCCCGTAATATAGCCGCAAGCAGTCAGAACAGACATCCAACGCAGTTTTAGCACCAGCGAAATAAGCAGCACAACGAGACTGAACCCAGCCAGGATGTTAGCCCATTGTTTCATGCCATGTATATCAAAAAATACAAATCTGCACAGCAAGTACGACATGCAAAGACACAACAGCAACCCGATACCCCAGATAGCCTTCTTCGACGGAGCGTTTCTCATATAAATAAGCCCCCTTAATAATTAAATTGTACGGCCTTTTTGATGTGATTCACTATACACTAGAAATATTTCCTGAGTTTCAGCCCATCCACAAAATTAAGCCGCTTTTCCATCACACGGCTGAATAGCCCGATGATCCGCCCGTTCACCAGCGCACAGAAGATCGTCCCAAGCTTCACGCCCTCAAAATGAAACAGCCCGAAGAATGAAAACGAGAGGATGATACCGGTCACACAGCTCACGCAGTCGTACCATATCTTAAAGCGATTGATATTGATATGCGTCCTTGCGGAAACCTCCTTCACAAACAGCTCATACACCTCGGGCGCAATATACGTGTGAAAAATAAACGCCACACCCAGCGCGCACAGCAGCAGCCCGGTGCCGTAAAACAGCAGGCGCACAGCCAGCAGAGACGCGTCCAGATACGCCACGAGAGCCATGCAGCCGTCCAGCGTAAAGCCGTATATCACCGCCGTGACAAACGAAAACAAATATGAAATCTTGAACCGCCGCAGCAGGATCATCATGGCGGCCAGCAGGCACACCTGCAAGGTATACTCCGCCATCCCAAAAGTCACAAACGGCCATATGGCGGAGAGCTTCAAATAGATCAGGTAAGCCGGTGCCACCACCATCGATATGCCCATATCCGCCCTTTCCATAAAGGCGGTGCCGAGCGCGAGCGCGGCAATACCCAAAACATACGCGAGTTCCGTATAAAACGCAGCTTTCTTCATAATTCCCCCGGAAAAGAAATACACCTTGCCCTGTTTGGTACAGAAACAGGCAAAGGTGCTTTAACGCATTTATTATACTGTATGCGCTGCCATGTTGGCAATGTACAAAGCGACAAAAGCAGCCTGAATATAAAGTCATGCACGGTTTCCTTCCATTGCCAAAAAATACATGCTATAATGACATATCTGGCATATACGGGAGGATGAAGTATGAATCCGGTATTCGTCAACACCATCGTATTTGTGAAAGACATAGAACGCTCCAAGACTTTTTATGCAGACGTTTTAAAACAGAAGATCATGCAGGATTTTGATGCCCTTGTGCTTTTTGAGAACCATTTTGTGTTGCATCAGGCGCAAAGCATCTATAAAACTGTGTTTAAGAAAGGTGCCGACGATGCACCGGTTGATCAGGGGAATAGAAACCTCCTCATCTATTTTGAATCACATCGTCTGGAAGATATGTACGCGTGTGTGTGCGAGGCCGGTGCGCCGCTGATACACGGCATCGAGAGGCAGGCATGGGGGCAGAAGGTGTTTCGTTTTTTCGACCCCGACGGGCACATCGTCGAAATCGGGGATTCGCTTGATCCCGAAGAATAAAGCGGCAGGCATATCAGACAACCGGATATTGTGGAGGGGATCAAAGCAAGAGACCGTGAAAGAATAAGAAAAAAGAGGGCTTTTATCAGGATAAGCCCTCCCACGAAGTTTGCCAGGAACATACACTTTTTTGTATATGTTAATGCTATACCCTTATGATTGTTTAACCGCTGTTCGGAGAAAAGCGGGATCACATATTTGTTAGCATTTCGCCGGGCCGCAGCCGCAGCCGCATTCGTTGCCGCCACAGCAGCAGCAAAGCAGGATAATAATCCAGATAATGCAGCAGCAGTTTCCGCCGCCGAAGCCGCCAAAGCCGCCTCCGCAGCCATCATTGCAGCCACCGCCAAAGCCGCCGCAGCAGCAGAGTAATAAGATGATAATCCAGCAACAGCAGCCTCCGCCGCCAAAGCCGCCTCCGCAGCCACCATCAAATCCCATATATAACGTCCTCCTTGTATAGATTATTCGGTTCTCCCCTTTTATTCGAGGCTCAATCTATACTACGCAAGGACGCGAAATTTGGTGCATATCAGCGATTTTATACGGAAAGTGATATATCGTCTGTGTCCTGCCCGTCGGTGGTGTGAAGAAGAGCCGGCTCACGGTCTTCGATCCCGTCGATGCGGCTCAGCTCCTTTTCAATGCTGCGCGATTTGCGCGACGCATCTTCGAGGTTGTTCTGTGCGGCGCGAAGGCTTCGCTGCGTTCTGTCTATCGCGTCGGTGAAGCCGCCGAACGCTTTGCGCGTGGCATCGAGCAGCTTTAGCACCTCGCCCGACTGTTTTTCAATCGCGAGTGTCCGAAACCCCATCTGCAGGCTGTTTAGCAGCGCGGTCAGCGTGGACGGCCCCGCAATGGTTACATGGCATTCGCGCTGGCAGACATCCGAAATGCCAAGCGATATCGCGTCGGCGTAGAGGCCCTCCGTGGGCAGATACATAATCGCGAAATCCGTTGTGACAGGCGGGTTGATGTATTTGCTCTGTATGCGCTTGGCCTCGTTCAGCAGGCTCCTTGAAAGCGCTTTAATTGCCTCCTTGGCTGTTTCCTTTTTGCCCGTCGCAAACATCTCTTCTTTTTTTATGTAATCTTCCATCGGAAACTTGGAATCAATCGGCAGCAGCACGGTATCGTCACCGCTGCCCGGCAGCACAATGGCGAATTCAACGCGCTCGCGGTTGTCCTTCACGCTCGCATCGCGCACGAACTGAACGGGGGAGAGCATCGCGGAAAGCAGGCTCCCGAGCTGCGTTTCGCCCCAGGTGCCGCGCACTTTTACGTTGGTCAGCACACGCTTCAAATCGCCCACGCCCGCCGCAAGGCTGCGCACCTCGCCCATGCTTTTAAACACCTGTTCCAGCTGATCGCTGACTTGCTTGAACGAGCCGGTGAGGCGCTTTTGCAGCACATCCGAGAGCTGCTCATCCACGGTTTTGCGCATTTGCTCGAGGCGGCGCTCGTTCGCGTCAGACATGTTTTTGAGCTGCTGCTCCACAGCGCGGCGCAGCGTTTCCATGCTTTGTTGATTTTGCAGCGCGGTGTCGCTGAGCGTCTTCGTAAAGCCGTCACCGAGCACCTTGAACATTTCCATCACCTCGCGGCGCTGTTGATAGGCGTTTTGCGCGCTTTGCTGCTTTAAGTCGCCGAGCAGCGCCACAAAGGTCGCCTGCATCTGGCTCACTGATTGATTCGCCTGATGCGTCTGGTTTTTTCGCGACAGCTGCAGCGCTAAAATGATAATCAGCAATAGGACGATCACGCCTGCCGCTATACCATAGAACATGTCCATATTTATTCACCTCACTCCATCAGTATATCATAAGAAAGGCCGCTTTTTGGGACAGCCTGACATCATCATGCGTTTTTTAAGCACCACAATAATCGAGCTTAATCGTGAAAGCCATTCTTTCCGCCAATGGTATTGAATACGCATCGCGAAATCGGATCAGGCAGAATAGTTATCTGCGACATCATATACGCGTCCACATCCCTGCGGACATGATGAACGATTCTATGAGTTTGAATAACAATAACATGTGATGCCAGAATCAGCATACATGCGTAAATAGGGGTATTGCGATCAGAAAAAGTTTAAATGTATGCTTTTCACTCAGTCGGTAAAAACTATGTTTGATATTGAAATCCGATAAATAATTGTTGACTTTAATCATCTGCTGTGCTATTCTCACGAAAAATGGAGGTATCTGTGATGCCAGAAAGATGGAACATACCGATCATACTGCAGCGGATGCTGGAGGTTTTGCTGGTTATCAGTCCTCTTGTGATCATCGCAATGCCGCTCGTTTTTTTATACGTGGATCCCGATTTTGTCAACAAGTACATATCAGGCGGCGCACAGGATAAATGGGTGGCCTTCGTGTTTATCGAGATTTGCTGCGTATGCTGCTGGTTTATTCTGTTGTTTCTGCAAAAGCTCTTAAAAACGGTCAATGTCAGTTCGCCGTTTGTGTTTAAAAACGTACTATACTTAAAATATATTTCGTATATCTGCGCGTTTATGGCGTTTGTGCTTGTTGTGAAAACGTTTGTTGACTTTTCGGTGATGACCCCTGTGATGGCGATACTCGGAATGCTTTCGTTCTTGTTCTGCCAGACGCTGGCCTGGGTGTTTGATAAAGCCATAAGGCTCAAAGACGAAAACGATCTGACGATTTGACGGAAAAGGAGGAGAGCCATTGGCAATTATCGTGAATCTTGACGTGATGATGGCAAAAAGAAAAATATCGCTCAATGAGCTCTCTGATAAGGTGGGCATTACGAAGGCGAATCTATCCATTTTAAAAAC
>JAEZNC010000058.1 GCA_023441905.1 Bacillota bacterium
TTCTTGTGGTTTCCTGCCCCTGCGCGCTGGTGATCTCCATACCGCTCGGATTTTTCGGCGGTATCGGCGGCGCATCGCGAAACGGTATTCTTATCAAAGGCGGCAGCTATCTTGAAGCGCTGAGCCGCATAGAAACCGCCGTGTTCGATAAAACCGGCACGCTCACGCAAGGGGTGTTCACCGTCTCGCGCATTGTTGCCGATAACCCCGACGCGCTGCTATATTATGCCGCGCACGCCGAATCGAGCTCCACACACCCGATCGCATTGTCAATTCGTCAGGCATATAGCGCAGACATTGACGGGCAGCACATTGCCAAGCTCGACGAGCAGGCGGGCTATGGCATCAGCGCCGTTGTGGACGGAAAGCACGTGCTGGCGGGCAGCGCACGGCTGATGCAGCGCGAGAACATTGCGTTTGATGAAGCCAATGAACCCGGCACATTGGTTTATGTAGCCGTTGACGGGAAGTATATGGGTTTCGTGGCAATCAGCGATACGCTGCGGCCTGACAGCGCAGCGGCCATCGCGGCGCTCAAAAAGCTCGGTGTGCAGAAAACCGTGATGCTGACGGGCGACAGCAAGGCCGCAGGCGAAGCCGCAGCCGCACAGCTCGGCATCGACGAAGTCTATACCGGCTTGCTGCCGCATCAGAAGGTGGAGAAGCTTGAGCAACTTGAACGGGCTAAAACAGGCAAAGGAACGCTCGTGTTTGTGGGTGACGGCATCAACGACGCGCCCGTGTTGGCGCGGGCCGATATCGGCATCGCGATGGGCGGAGCCGGATCGGACGCCGCAATTGAAGCCGCCGACGTGGTGCTGATGACCGACGAGCCGAGTCGCCTGCCCGCCGCTGTGCGCATCGCAAGAAAAACGCGGCGTATTGTCATACAGAATATCGCGATCGCGCTAGGGGTTAAGGGGGCCATCCTCATATTGGGTGCTTTGGGCATCGCCACAATGTGGGAAGCGGTGTTTGGTGACGTGGGCGTTGCGCTCATTGCAATACTCAACGCCACGCGCGCCATGCGCTTCAGCAAATAAAAAGTGAGTAAAAAATTCGGTTTCAGTGTATTAACGCAATTTTATAACAAATGCTCCAATTGAATTATCTGTATGATTTTATTATAATTTAAACATCATCAAATATGAAAGAAGGGCTGTTTCGTGATAGTAGGTATTCGTTTAGGTAATCTCTCCATAGACTGCAAGGACCCGAAAAAACAGTGTGATTTTTACGCCGGTCTTCTCGGTTGGAGCAAGGGGGTTATGTATAACTGCCCCGCGGTTATCAGTGACAACGGCTTCGTCATCTTGTTTATGGAATGCGACTTCGAATACATCCCGCCGGTGTGGCCCGAGGTAAGCGGGCAGCAGCAAAAGCACATGCATCTTGATTTGCAGGTTGACGATTTGCCGTCTGCCGTTGAAGAGGCTGTAAAGCTCGGCGCAAAGAAAGCCGAAAGCCAGTTTGGCGGTACTCATTTTGTCACAATGATAGACCCCGAAGGCCATCCTTTCTGCTTGTGCGCCAAAGGATAACGCCTCAAACGGTATTCTTAAACTTCTAGCTGTTTTAGCAGCTGAAAACCAAAAAACCAATACCATCAAAGCAGGCATTATTATCATAGTGTCTGCTTTTTATATCCGCCAATATCGTTTACTTCACAGCTCTTAACCCAAGCCGTTTGACTCACTCCGCGAGTAACGCGATACGCTCAAACCGCAATTAAAACCACCCGTTGAACCGGTGGCATGCGTATTAAAAACCTTATTTCGTGCACCTTCTAATGACTAATCCTATAGGAGATGGATGGGTGATGTCATCAATGGCTTGCAGTGCCATCGCATACAAAATCCCTGTACAAGTACAGGGATTCACAAATCATCCTCAGATAAAGTTTCTGTTGTCTGACAGGCTTTTGACAATGTGGAATGATAATGATTTCCTTGAAGGTCTCAGGCAGTCTCGTTGCCGATATAAGTCAAGCTTCGCCGTTTTTCTTTCCGCTGATGCTGTCTATATCAATACGTACAATGGCCGTTCGGGTCAGATGCTTGCAGTCTGCGTCGCCGCGCCATTCAATCCCCGGCGAGAGACGGCGGCAAAGCTGATCCAGCCGTGTCTTCTTCTCTTCATCGTCCTGAACCAACGATGCAGTGCCCGATACGATCACGCTTTCATAGTATGTGGTCAGCCTTTCAGCGATGATGCGGTTTTTGCCTATCACAGTGAACGATACGCGCGGATTGTTTTTAATATTTTCCAGTTTGCGCCCCTCTTGGGCGCAGTGAAATATGATCACGTTATCGTCACGCATATAGCAGTAGTTGACCGGCACGCCGTAAGGGTCTCCGTCAGCGCCCGACGTACAAAGCACACCAACCTGTGATTCCTCCAGAAGATTCACCGCCAGGCTTTCGTTCATGGCCCGATCTTTGCGTCTCATGCTCTCCTCCGGTATCAATTCATGATTTTGATGACTTGACCTTATCCTGATTATAAATCTCGCAATACTGATGCTCACCGGTTATATACTGGCAGCATTCCTTCCGATCCGATTTTTTATCCAAAAAAGCGCCGATATCCGATACCAAACTCTTAAGCAGTTCCGCGTTGACTTTGTAAAACGTATAGCCGCCGCGTTTTTCACCATTAAGCAGCCCTGCCTCACGCAGTATACGCAGATGCTGCGACACGGCAGCCTCCGATATACCAAGGATACGGGCCAGCGCACCCACACAATACCCATGCCGATACAACAGCGCCATAATCTTAAGCCGTTTTTCGTCGCCTAATGCTTTAAAAATTTTAAGCCATTTTTCCATGCATGTTCACCTTTGCACAAGGGGTAATAATGCATGATAGCCCTTCAGCACACAGCATGTCAATGGAATATGGTTCCAATGGTGTGTATGGGTTTATTTAATTCCGAGCAAAAAACGCGTCGCCTTGAAGCGGCGGCAGATTTCATAACAGCCCCACGACAGGCCCATGGCCGCCAGCATGGATGCCGCGAACTTCACCTCCCATGGCACATTGAGCATCACAATAAAATATGCGGCCGCAAGCAGCACCGTCTGATGAAAAAGGTAGACGGGGTAAGACGCGCGATTCAAAATGCTGAGCACCTTGCTCGGCTTGTTCCAATATTGGTTCGCAAGGCCTGCCAGCGCCAGTATCATCAGCCATACGCCAACATTGCGCAGCAGTGCAAAGCCAATCGCCTCGGCCGAATAGCCATCAAGCCACCCCACCGTTGCGGCAATGGTCAGCATCGTTCCGTTTGCGATAAGCGCTCCGCCAAGCAACGCAAAACGCCACCGCCTGAGCACATCAATAAAGGCATCCGAGTTCGCGAACACGGCACCCAGCAAGAATATCATCGCAAAGTAAAACGGGTTCTTGCCCGCGATATCCGGCAGCCCCTGCATGAGTGTCAGCGGCACAACGGCCAGCAGCATCACCCAAGGCCGGGCCAGCCCCTTGAGCTTATCGGGCCGGTGCACCATCCACAGCAGCGGCGCGAGCAGAGCGAGGCTGATCACAAACAGGTAGAGTATGAACCACAGGTGCGCGGGCGTAAAGCCGCCCGTATATCCGGAGAGATCAGAGAAATTTTTAAAGTACCGGCCCAAAAACGAGAAGTAATCGCCCGTGTAACCATATTGCTGTGTCAGCGCAAGGTACCCCTGGGGCGGTACAATCAGCACAAGTCCCGCAAGAAAAGGGATCAGCAGCCGGCTCACACGCTCTCGGACATACTGCCCGGGTGTTCTTTTGCGCAGCGCCTGATACGCGGCATAGCCCGCAACAAAAAACAGAAGCGGCATCATCCAATACCCGAGAGCAGCCACAAACCACGAGGAAAAATCGTTGATATTGGCGGCATCCTTCACATAGTTGGGCTCCCACACATCAAAAACCCGCGCCGTGTGAAACGGAAACAGCAGAAAAATAACACCAATCCTCAGCCAATCGAAACCATGTCGCCGCATGTTCAATTCCTCCGTATTATTGTCCACTGAAAGTATAATAGAATACTATTG
>JAEZNC010000153.1 GCA_023441905.1 Bacillota bacterium
GCCATCGAGACCGTCAGAAAAATTAATCGCGTTGGTAATCGCCACGATCCATAACACCACAAATGCGGATACCACCGCGGCAAGCAATGGGTTTGTGAGCAAATCCTTCGGAAAATAAAACTGAAGACATCCGACGAGCACAATTAACGCAAGAATAAATAGAATAATCAGTCGCCGCCGGGCCGGAAGTGACAAAATATCGTCGATCAAACCCATCATTGTCACACCCGAAATGCCGATCAAAAAAGCGATGATTATATTGAGCTGAAGTGATTTATCATCAAATAAAAAAACATAAAGCACAGTGGACACAATGGTCGCCAAATATATCGCCACACCGCCCATCAGCGGTATGGGCTTTGTATGAGCTTTGCGTTCATTCGGGATGTCCATGATGTTCCATTTGCGCGATGCCACAATCATGAGAGGTGTCATCCCCAGCGAAAGAACCAGAGCCACTGCTGTTACAATTAAAAAATTCAGCATACTTTTACGAACCGTGCAATTACCGGACACGGGCGCCTTCCTGCCTTTATCAGCCCCCATTATATGTGAGAATCACAGTTATGTCAATTAAGTGTAAACGTGAACAATCATTCAGAGGTCTCAAGATTTGCCTGACTAAACGGTAAGCACACCCATCACAAGAGCGCTGAACACCACCGATAAGCCAAAATCACTGAGGGCTTTTTTGACATGAAAACGGAAATCCTTGTAAGCACTTTTGAGCTCGCGTGTGCCGTCAATCACAACAAATCGGGGTGTGATCAGGCAGAAAATCAATCCGTCCAGCACAAGCAGATCGATGAGGATAAACACACTGTACAGCACCAACAAATGCGCAAACCCAAACCAAAGCGTATAGCCTTGCCCCATTGCCGCTTTGTTCACAAAGCTCGAAAAGACCGGGTAACCTACCTTGATAATCAGCAGAGGAATATCGAGCAAACGTTTCGCAAGCTTTTCACGGCGGCTCATCGGCGCAGCGGCAGAGCGAATCGGCTCGGGGTATTCATTGAGCCAGAGCCTTGCATGCAAAAACTGTGAAACAAGCCGAATCAATATCAGGGCAAACGAGTAGATCATTGCTTCATACAGCCATTTTTCAACCGGCATAGCAACCTCCCCGTTGGTGTTTTCTTTTGACTTTAACACAACATAGACGGTTATACAATGACAGCGGATTAAGGAAATGGTATAATGGTGGAAATATGTGCCGGAGGTAAAAAGCATGAGTATCATTCAAGACCCCACAACAGCCCCCGATATGCAGGCCATGGCTGCTTCAATAGTCGGGGATGCGCGCGTGCGCTGGTTATCACTCACTTCACATATCGAACAAACCTTTGGTGCTAAACCGCAAATTGCATACAGCAGCTGCAGTGCGAAACCGGGGTGGAATGTAAAATACAAAAAAAGCGGCAAAGCCCTCTGTACGCTTTATCCCGAACCCGAGAGTTTTACCGCGCTGGTTGTCACCGGCGCAGCCGATATGGAAAAGTTCTTGTTGACACGCGCTCTTTTTTCCGACAGATTGAACACACTTTATGACAAGACGCAGCTTTTCAACAACACCAAATGGCTGATGATCGGCGTCACGGATGACACTTTGCTCGATGATGTGAAAAAGCTGCTGGATATCAAAACATCCAAATAGGCGTTTGCGTTTATTATGGCTTCAATATAACCTTGATGAGATTTTCTTTTCTGCTGTCAAAAATCTGATGCTCAATCAGCTTATCGCGGATCAAATGAAGGTCCGATCCGCACAGGGATGTTGATTTAACTTTCACGATAATATCATCATCAGCAGGTCCGGGGATCTTCAACCTCCTTGACCTCTTTCATGTCCATAACAAACAGCCTTCATATACAAATGCTCCTCTTATGTAAACCAATGATCATCAAGGATTGCTTGCCGAACGAATTTCGTGTTCTGCAAGCTCAACCCTTAAAAGTTCTGCTTGCCGGGGTTCCATATGCGAAATCATGGAATAGCCGTGCTATTTCTTGATTTCTGCAACACGGCAGGGTATTGTCAGCCATCAAGAAGGTTTTCCTATAATCAGTGTTTACTCATTTTATTTCAAGAAATATTATGGCTTGTTTTTATCAATTTACTATTTCATATAAGCCGATTTTTTTCACATACTAAACAAAAAAGGATGGTTGGTATGGTTGCTGCTGTTGTTATACTCGTTATCATCGTTGTTTTTATCTTTGTACTGCAAAGGCTTAAGATAAAGATTTTGATTAATTTAAGCGAAAACGCTATATTCGCTGATATTTTTTGCCTTTATCCTTTTCTAAACATCCGACTGGACATTGAGGAAAACCGACCGATTCTGCTTGTGAATATACTAAAAATGCAGGTTTACAGAAAACCGCTGCATATCAAAAAAAACCGATATAAAACAAGCCTGCTCAGACATGCTCGCTTTGAAGGCATGGAGATCAGCACCTATTATGGTTTGGGTAATCCTTTTTCCACGGGAATGTTTGCGGGATTGCTGGGGATGGCAAAATCACTTCCCTTTCCCATTCAGTTTAATCATTATCCTGACTTTTTTGCCGCAAGTGAATATTTGCGTATCAATGCATCAGTATATTTGAAATTGGGAACCACTATTAAAAACTATATGTTCAATCGCTAAGCGATCAAAGGAGAGTAACTTATGGAAAATCTCACACAGCAAGTGGATACGCTGTTCACCAACATGGAGAACTTCACACAAAACGATAGTCTTATCGGGAAGCCTATATCTCAGGGCGATAAAACATTTTTACCCGTGATGTCCTTAACGCTCGGATACGGCGGCGGTGACACACAATCAAAAGGCAAACAGACAACAGGCGTGGCCGCCAGCGGAACGATGGGCGGCGGTGCGCTCGGCGTCGGCGCGAAGCTATGCACTGATGCGGTTATCGTGATTGACAAAGACAATGTCATGTTTGCGCCGATTAATGCCACGAGCAACATGGGCCAGATCATCAATCAAATTCCCCAGATTATCGGGAACATGCAGCCCGGCGGCTCACAAGCCTCTCAGCAGTCCAGCGCTAGCCAATCGACGCAGCCTGGCCAGCAGTAAATAGTGCTGATTAAACCGTCAGTTAAACCGGCGGAGCACGGTGGCCTTAATGCTCTATACTCAGCTGACTTAATTCACTCTCACAAAGCTTGTTCAAGGGCCTTATTTTAGAAGCAGCAAAAAGCATCCTGTAAAAATGCCTTTCACAGGATGCTTTTTCATTCATTTTAGTGCTCAGGGCAATTTATTAGGAATGCACTATTTGTTTATTTTTCGGACGGGGCGCGCTTCAATATATCCGCGGTACCCCATAGGAGCCAACTGGAAGCGCGGGGCGGCATCATCCGCCCACTCAAATCCATACAATGTCGGATCGTATGTTTTCATGATCTGCCAAATTTCATCGATAGCATTCTCAAACTTTTCATCATCGAACGGCGGACCCTGAAACACCATCATCTGACACGCGGGCAGCGTTATGATCTCATAACCTTCGGGCACGTCGCCCTTATAATCCGTCGGCACTTCCACACCTTGAGCGTATTCGGATGTGCCCTCCGGCCTCAAGTTTTGCGGCAGCCACATGCCTATCGGTTCATAGAGCGCATCTTTGATGCCGGACAGCACTTCCCAAACCTCGCAGCCCACCTCGTCGCAATAGTCAAAGTAATGCGCTGCCTTGATCCCTCTTTTGAGAATCAATTTTCTTTCAGGCCTTTCTATTACCTGTACAAAAGCCGTATTCGTATTTTTCATCGCTATATTTTCCTCTCTTTGTCGTGTAAGGTAATAATCACGGGCTTTAACCGGCATAAAGAACTGAAGTGCAGGCTTCTGCTTCGAATACACACGCGGAGACATCCCAAATTCTTTGGTAAACGCGCGCGTGAATCCCTCGTGTGAATCGAACACAAAATCGAGTGCCACATCGACGATGCGGCTGCCGCCATCGTGCAGCTTCGTTGCGGCTTTGGCAAGGCGAAATGAGCGTATGTACTCAAAAGGGGCGCGACCCGTCATCTCCTTGAAAATCCGCCCCGCGTGCCAAGGAGAGTATCCCGCTATTTTCGCGAGTTCTGCAAGTGTGATGGGCTGCATTATGCGGGCCGTGATAAAATCTTGCATACGCTGTACCGCCAGGACTTTCTGCCAATGTTCCAATGATCTTCCCTCCATTTAACAGATTACATACAATAAGGGGCTTTTTCTTGACCTGCGTTGCGATGTTTCATTTTAACATTCCCATAATCAAAAAGAAATATAGGCTACCTATTGACAACTATATCGTCTGGCGATATAATTCGTATCGTTACATGATATATCGTCTCGCGATATATCCGAAGCCGTTATATTAAGGAGGTAACTTATGGCCGAAAGTTTCGGGGCGCTGACGGAATCCGTCTTTTATATACTCCTCTCTCTGTTTGAGCCTATGCACGGCTATGGCATTATGCAAAATGTCAAGGCATTAAGCCGCGGCCGCGTATCAATGGGAGCCGGAACCTTGTATGGTGCCATCAGCACGCTGGTCGAAAAGGGTTGGATAAAACCGCTTGAAAATGCAAGTGATGAAAGAAAGAAAGAATATGTTATTACCGACACCGGAAGAAGAATTGTAGCAGCCGAACTGAGCCGGCTTGAAGAGCTCCTACAAAACGGGCGTCAAATATATGGAGGTGATCCGTCATGAAACATGTGATCCGCAAGCCATATTGGAATTGGGAAAAGGAAGAAAAATGGCTTAATGGAATGAGCGCTAAAGGACTGGCTTTAGTGGACTACTCATGGTGCCGCTATGTATTTGAAGAAGCACTGCCCGGGGAATATATTTACCGCATCGAATTGCTTGATTATTGGGCAACCAATCCGGCAGGCCAGAAATATATCCGCTTTGTGGAGGGAACCGGTGCAGAATTTGTCTCGTCTTATATGAGATGGGTATATTTCCGCAGAAAAGCCGCCGACGGGCCGTTCATGTTGCATTCTGACATTCCGTCCCAAATTGCTCACAACAAAAGAGTGCGTGCGCTTTGGTTTGGTCTTGCAATACTGGAACTTAGCGTCGGTCTGATGAATATCTGTATCGGTATTTGGACGCGTAACCCATCTCCCAATTTGCTGCTCGGTTCGCTGCTGTTTGTGGTCGGATGTGCGTTTGCCTCTTGGGTCATCCAAATTACCCGCAAAATCAGAAGACTGAATAAAGAGCTGCTCATTCACGAAGGGTAGCGGCATGTCTGTTTATACGGAAAAGAGCCCTGAGGCAATACGCCCCAGAGCTCTTTTTGAATAGATCAAGCTTACTCACCGGTAGTTTATTAGCTTCGGCAAAGCTGAGGAGTTGAGCAAATGAGAGCGGAACAATGGTTGCATTCACTGAAAACGGCCACAGCTAACCTTCGCGAGTCGAGTCTTCAACCGACCAAATAATTCTGTACACCCAGTCGTGCAAGCAATAATATGCCCTCTTAACGGTTGTTGATCGCCAGCATCTTTTGACTTTGATCAAAAATCATATTTTCAGGTTTGACAGTTCTGTGACATAACGGGAGGCCACAGAGATAAAAATCTCTAAATATTTGCATCGATCCCAAGTATTTAAACCAAAATGTGAGAGTATCATCTTGCACTCACTTTAAAAACTTATAAACCAGCATGTTTCAACCAAGCATGGCATTCAGCTATGACAAAATATATTTATTCAAATCATTGCCTTGTTTTGGCAATTACGATTCGATTCAGACGACAGTGAATAATGTTGAGTGCCAATTGACATTGAAAGTTTTTTGCCTTTGGGGAGTTATCTCCCGTTACAGGTGTTCTCTTTTTATCCGATGAGAGCCGCCCAAGTCTTCGGTCCGACAATACCGTCAGCGGTGAGTCTCACGGCCTGCTGGAACACCGTCACAGCCTGCTCGGTCTTTGGTCCGAAAATACCATCCACATCTTCCATGAAATATCCTTTCTTTTCAAGCGCGCGCTGCACTACCCGTACATCATCTCCCTTCAAATACGGCTTGCCAACATTTTTTAGTAAGCGCGTATACGTGACGGTCGCATGGCTGCCTCCCCAGCACTTCAGACATCCAAACCGGTTCCATCCAGCGGCACTGATTGGTTCGCGTACCACACCGTCATCTCTTCCTTTCGCATGAACGACAGTACCGTCACCCATGTATACGCCCACATGATACATCTGATTTTTAGCAAGATATTTCTTGAATACAAGATCCCCCGCCATCAGCTCATCTCTGCTAATATCGCTGCACTCATTAAAATAAAGGCCATTGGCACTGCGGTCACCAGAAATCAGGCATTCATCCAACAGAAATTTCACCACCAGCCCTGAGCAGTCGTAGGCAATCAGCGTTTGAGTCGTTTTGACATGCTCGTTGTAATGCGCCAAAGCACGTTTATAATCCACCGATGATTTTTCCATCTTTCTGATGAGTTCGGGTGTCATCTGACCACCCTGAGCGCCCCAAACATAAAGTGCTCCTTGTTGATTTGCAATAAAACTGATAAATCTTTGTCTTTGGTCTGCTGTTCTCTCCCAATTTTCCGGGCTCACGAGCGCCTCAAGGTCGGCTCCTTTAATGAGTCCGACAATATATGCCATCAGTATCCCCGATGAATGCTCTTCAATTTCCAAAATCTTATCTCCGCAGGACAATCTTCCTATTATGTATTCTCCCGAGCTGTTATAGACGGGAAGGCTCTTTATCGCTATTTTCATCGTTTACTCCTTATTATCTGACAAACACATATGCACGTTTGAGACTTGTTACACCATTGACGCTTTCAGCATAGGACAATCCATAAACCATCAACGAAGCCGACTGCATTGTGAATATGCGATAATCCACGCTAAAATCGTGCGGATTGCAGCCCATCACCTTGACTGACGATGGAATGATCAAGCCGTTCTCGTCTAGCGGAACCACAACCACTCCATTAAGAATTTTTCCATCTTCACTGCGCAATTGGATCATCATCTCGCTCCTACCTGTTTGCGCCGCCATCTCAAAGCCACCGGTGAAGTTTAATACACCGCTGTCAATAACGAACGTCCATCTAAGCGCATTACCTGCCAACTTAGACTTTGTCACCGAACCGTCCGCCAACTTCGTCGTCGCCACTGTCCCATCCGCCAACGATCCGGCCACTACATCATCGATCTGTCTCTTTACATCAACAATCTGAGCATGAACCGTGTTTCCCTCCACATATGGAATCGCTGCACTGCCGATCCTCTCTGCGCCGCTTTCTCCGGGTGTATGATTTTCAATCTCAGTCAACAGTGTTGTGTTTATATATATTTTGAGCTGGTCAGACACGTTCTGTACCTGCGCACGGGCTTCCTCCTCACTGACAGGTGTTGTGTTGTAATGCTCCTTGTTGTTAAGGCCATCTTCAGGATTAAACGCCATTCTTGAAAATACCATTTTTTTCACCTCGTCTTTTTTTCACAGCAATAGGTAAACCGCAAACCTGCAAATCCTACCCCACGGTTCTTATCACAGCCTGATATCCGTATTTGTATAAACGACGCTCGTCGCATGTTCAGACGAATTGAGAAAGTCCTTACAAACCGGATCACATCCCATGTAAAAACTCCCCAGTTAAACCAGTCCCATGCGAACGACTTTATGTCATACCCGCGGCTCTTATTGATGTCTTGTTTGTCACTGCCCACAAACACAGTCGCTTTGACATTGCCATCCACCGCGAAACTCGGGTATAGGGTCAAGAAGGTCTTAAGTTCATCCGGGCTTCCTATATCAAACGCCTTGCTCGTGTAATATGAAAGGATTCCCTTGCCAAAATCATTCTGCTCCCTTGTAAATATCACGATGCCGCTATCCGAACCATAACAAAGACCCTCCTTGTCGTCACAAAACGCAACGGCCCTGATGTTATCAAACCTATACCACGCGAGCCGCCGCTGCGCCTGTTCATAGTCTGCATAATCATAATATGGTGTTTGTACATAATCCCACAGATAGGCATGGCCGCCTGTGCAAAGCCAATAATACCGTCCCGAATCCACCGAACACGCCTCAGACAGTCTCTCTTCCGCAAGCAGCAGCGCCCCAATATTGGCCGACAAAGGTTTTACTGCATTTTCGGTCGCATTGTCGGTGGATACGAGCATATGAACGCCGCTTTTGGAGTTCGCAAACACAAGTCTATTATCGATCAGCTGCACACTACCTGGCATATCACATCCGATTGTACTATGACATTCTTTAACGGGATAAAACACCTCCTCACCGTCAAACGAATATGCGAGCTTAAATATGGAGTTCTCCTTGAATATCACGAGTTCTCCGCCCATCTTGGCCGCTGTCATGATCGGTTCGCAGTTCTGATCCAAATACTCCTCACCTGTGTCGGGAAAGTATCGCATACCACCGCCTATACGTTGGCCAAGGTCACTGTACCAATAACTGCGCGGATAATTCGGGTTTCTCATCACAAATACACGCGTGCCTCCAAAAAGGCCTGCCGCTTCACCGCCAAAAGGTATTGCCTCACGACAGCCCGCTATCCTGGCTTTATTCCCCGTCATCGTCTTAAAAGCGGTAATACATACATTGTCCGTTCCCGCTGTCGGAGGGCCGAATGGGCTGCTGCCGCCCGTAAAATTCACCGTTCCATTTGTGCGGTTTACTGTAAAGTGCACCCCCTCAATCAAATTTACTGCGTTAATATTGACTGCTACTGTTCGAGCATCCAAGCCTGTTTGAGGCAGATGAAATACAGCGCTGATACCGTCCGCGTTGTATTTCACGCTAAATCCGCTGCCGATCAAATTGTATGCATCACCGTTATCACTGTCTGAAAGATCAGGCAATGCATTGATCATGACACACGGCACATATGGTGTTATGGCCGATACCACAAATTCGGGTGAGATTTCCCATATCTCATTTCCATCCAGATAGTAAAGCACATCACCAAATTCACAGAACACGCCTTTACTGTCCGGCAGCCCATTTTTGATCAGCAAAACTGTATCTCCCCGCCAGCGGTACAAGCATTCTCCTGCATGCACTGTATAGTAGCCATTGTAAAGCGGCGATATTGTATGAACAGCGCCGTTCAAGCCCGCAACAATCAGCTTTTGCCCATCACGTTTCATAAGCGCGCGCCCTTTAAACCACATGTTGAGCATATCAGGGCTCTGGCTGTCCATGACGCCATATTCGGGATCGTTGACGTTGAGCCCGCCATTCAAATCAGGCAGTTTGACTTCTTTGATCACTGTTTTTCGCATACCGTTCTCCTCATTTCAAGCGACACGCACCCAGATAAACACGGGCACCGATGGCTGAATATTGCTATGGGGAATGCCGCTTCCCGAAGGCAGGTTCACGGCAATGGCCGGGTTATTTGTTGCCGTCGTCCCGCTTACACCAAACGGGTTGGCAACGGTGACCGATGTGTTGCGGCCAAGCCACGTATAAGAAGATCCGCCCCCAACAACATCGTGAAAAAGCTCACTGCAGACATGATCGTGGCTGTTCTGGCTATGATTGTGCGCATTCTGGCTGTGCGTATGAGGTCCATTCTGGTCTCCGGTCAACGCCACCGTCTTGGTTCCCACCTTTCTGCCCACCTTAGAGAAATCGTTGTCGTTTGGGTCAATACCCACGAGGCAACACCCTTGGGCATACCTTTCCCATTGTCCTCCAAGATAACTTGCCGGGTTTTCTTCCAATAAAGACAGAAAGATAGACCCCACAGGAAACACTTTCATCACGATCTCATCATTAACCCTTTGCGCAACATCATCCAATCGTCTTGACAATCTCAAGAACTGATCCCTTGATACCTGAGCCTGTGCCATACTGCCCCCTGTCACTCATACATTCCGATTATTGTCTCATACTCATCCGCAATATCTGTTTCCGTCAGACGGACTGTCCTTAACAGTGCGCGGTACATCGCGCTGTAATCGGCATACATATCGCTGTTCTTGTCTGCCAGTGCAAAACTCGCCGCCAAACCATACGGCATGATACGTTCTGCCGTGTCGTCGGATATCTCCAGCGTGCCATCAAGGCTGCTCACTGTGCGTGTCAACGCCTTGTTTTCATAAAACCCAAGCTCATGCTGCAGCACATCAATCAGTGCCGGCGCACGGCGCGCATATTCCGACGCATCAGGAGACTCCGTCTGGTCGATCAACGCCATCGCAAGTTCATAAACATCTTGAGCCGTCATGGCTCACACCTCCAATCTTTGAATAAAAAGGGGATCGTCACACCCATCCCATCTTGTCAACAAACCTTTATGCTGCCAAGTCGTCCGTTGCGGCTATCGGGCAGCCGCCCGACGGCAGATAGACCGGGGCGCAGGTAAAATATCGAATGTCAATTTTCCTCCCCCGGCCCCTAACCGCCTCAGGTCATCATCACACAATAAGTGCCGTCTCTGAAGGCATACTGTGGATGCAATCGCCTCTGCCCCGCTTTCTGCATGAAAGAAAATTCGGTGTTGTTATTCGCAAAGCTCAATGCTTTTTTCCAAAGCAAATTTAATCGCGCCGACAAGACAGACAGATTATTTACACGAAAGCATCTCTAACGACGGGCATTCTTCATACCCGACTTTTTCCTATAATTGCACAGCCTCGATGGAAACGCTTTCAAGCTGCTGTGCCGTCATCGCATTCCCGCCTGCTGCTTTCAGTTCCACAGACATCGCCCCGTCCGAGAATCGTTTGAACCTCGCCGAGTCAAAAAGCGCGATGTACGCGGTTTGTCCCGAAGCCACAGCGACGGTTTTATCGCCGAGTACAGCTCTCGGGCCGTCCCCCGCCTTCAATATCACCTCTGCCGGCACCTCGCTGCCGTTGCCGACACGCAGCGCCATACGGGCATCTTTTCCCGGCGGTACTGTCAGCACTGCCGCAGCTGCCATCATGGCGCTGTCTGCCGCAATGCTGACCGATCCGCCGCTCACATCAAACACACTCACATTTCCCATTGCATACCCTCCTTATATGGCTGTCTCTTCCGCGGTCGTCAAGTCTACGCGAATCAGTTCGGCAGGACGGATCACCGTTCCGCCGTAAAGATGCAGCACCTTAAACGCATCTGCAAACGTCTTTTCGGGTTTGTACCGTTCGATCATCCCTGCCGGAATCTGCTCCGCAAGCGCAAGAGCCTGCCGCGTAAACGCCATGCAATGGTGCACATCGCCCGTCTTTTTAATTGAGTTGGACACATACACACCGAAATTCAAGTAGCTGCCTTTAAACCCCTTGCCAAACACATCCGCGTTGCCCTGCTGAAACACGATTTTTCCGAGCACAAGCTTGGTGTAAATCGCTGGCGAAATAACAAGAAAGCGTTCCTCTTCAAACGGCACATCCGCCTCAAGCAGCGCCTGCTCGGCCTCGGCCAGCGTCGAGAGAATCGTAGCCGATGTGCAGCTTTTGTTCTCAATCACGCCGCCGGCCTGCTCGTGAAAACCGGCGAGGTACTCATCAAGCGTCTGGGCGAGCGCTTTTTTTGCTTCTCTTACCTCCACCCCAAACACCTCACCCTGCGCCTGCGCCTTGTCTACCCTGTCCACTTCAACGTTGACGTATTTGGCTTCGGTGATGTAAAGGTCCTGATTGTAGCTCGTCTTCTGTTCGAGTGTAATATCCTCACCGGGCGTATAGTCCTTCACCGTCGGGCGTCCCACGCCCGCAATACGCAGCACATCACCCTTCTTTGTGATCTCGCCGAGTATGGGGCCCTTGTAGGTAAGATTCTTAAAGACGCAGTCTCTGCCCCTGTCCGTCATCAGTTCTTTAGCCAGAATCTCTGGCCGGAAACTTTCATATGCCACTATGCATCATCCTTTCTATTCTTTTTGTCCCGTCAAAAATGCCCAGACGCGGCTGTGGTTCTTTTCGAGCTCCGCAGAGCTCATCATTTTGATGCCATCTTCCGTGATCGGCCTTGGTGCAGCCGCCCCCGTTCCGACAGCACCGCCCATGCTAGATACCGCGTTCTGCGCGTTGGTTTGCCGCGCCATCTCACGTTCTTGCTCCTGTTTTCTGGCTCTGTCATAAGCGTCAATCAGCGGCGTACCGGTTCTCCACGCCTCAACAACCGACGCAGGCAGCGCGCGCGGATCCACATCGGGATGTGCCTGCAAAAACGCATCGAGCTGTTCACCGACCGCCGCTTGCTTTTGCTGTTCTTCATCGAGCCGCTGTTTCATCACAATAAGCGCGTCCGCTTCGCTCAAGCCGTTGTTTTGGGCAAAGTCCTTCACTGCCGCGCCGATATCTTCATACGACGCCAGCAGTTCATTGGCCTTTTCAAGCCTGCCGCTCAGCTTGTCATAATTGAGACCCTTCTGAGCATATTCCGCTGCCGCATCACGGGACAACGGCAGCTCCTCCTTGTTATAGCGCACCGTCAGAAACGTATCGTTTTGTCCGGTGCTCTCTTGATTGCCGCTTGTTGCGGCCATACCTTCCGGCTGGTTTGCCGTATCCACGGCCTGTGGTTGGGCCATATCAACCATATCATCTGTCTCCTCTAACTTTTTTTCTTAAAAAAAAGACCCTAGTGGTCTTTTCAGAGTGTCAAAAGCTTTTGCCGCGATCTCCTCTGTGATGTCACCGATTGGTGACTGGAGGAGAGAAAGTGGCTTTGGATCATTCACTCCCACCAGCACTTTGCCATCTTACTCATCTGTCCACCCCAAAGTGGTGACTGAAAGGCTTTAATGCTCTATCGACAGACTGAAGGATGTTGATGGGCTTCACCGTTTTCGTCAGGTTTTAAACCTGACCTTTTAACATTCATTTCCAAACGCGAGAGGGGACCGCATTTGCGCAATCCCCTCTCGCCCATTAACAGCTTATTTCGCCAACATCTCTATAATCCGAAGAATCACGGAAACCAGCCCTGGCAATGCAGCAACCAAAGCAATAGACCATCCACGCCGTACGCTTTGTTCTTTGGACGTATTTCTTTCAATCCGTTCAATCTTTTCATCAAGACTGTTAAGCATTTCAATATAGAGTCGTCCTTCGCCTGCCATGACCGTCCTTAGATTGTCGATACGCCCCTGCGTTTCCGCCATATCCACACGTGTCTGATTCATCTGCTCTTCGAGCTTGCCAAGCCGTTTTCCGTGGCATGCCTCGAGTCTTTGAGTCTCGCTTTTTATTGCACGCCCAATAGCGATACAGCTGTCATTATCTTTTTCCAGCCCCAGTTTCTCAAACATGGCTGAAAGCCGGTTAACCAGTACATCCTGTTCCGTGACCTACACCCCTTTCATCATATAGGTAGCCAAAGGTAACGGTCACTCACTATATTTTATGCGTCTGTTTGGCTTTGCGTCTGCCTTATTTTTCTCTATTCTTTTTTCAGTTGGAGCCATGGCGATGGCGGATTGCAGCCCATCCTGTATTGTCTGTGCTTGTGCCTGCTGCGCCTCCCACTGTTTGATTTCACTCAGCAGTTCCTCGCGCATGGGTATATGTCCGTCCGGTATGCGCTCAAGATATTGCTTCAGCGAAATCTGCGACCCCTTCAGCAGGTTGTCCAGCGTTTGCACCACCTGTACCTCGCTCCACATTGTAGACGGTCCCACATCCACCTTGAGCCGCATCGTGTACGCGTCGAGGACATCATCGGGCAGCGGTATAAATATGCGGTGGCCTTCCTGTTCAAGCGGAATCATACGCCCTGCGCGGTAATACTGGCGGATGAAGTCAAGCCAAATCATCCCGATATCCTCCACAAACGCGTAAAACCGCTCCTGCTGCGACTGCAGCGGCACCAGCGCTGCGTCCCTTGTTGCGATAAAAGCCGACGTGTTATCCGGGTTCTTCAAATTACCGAGCGTCACATCGTTCGCACCCATCATGCGCATCGTCGTCTCAAGCGTCGCGTTTAACCCGTTCCACGCGTCATATGATGCGCCGGGCGGCATCAGATACTGCGCGGCTCCGGCGATATCGCCGTTCACAGCCACCGCTCCCGCCACCTTGTTGCTCCACTCGCGAATACGTGTCCGGTCAAATATCACCTTGGGAAAGCTCATCTGCATCTGGCTTAACTGCGACAGAGCAAGTATCTTGTTGACGAACACCTGATTCGGGATCAGCCCCGTCACCTCAGCCACGCCATGGCACGAGTTCTTGCGCGTGTCCCAATTCATCAATGCGATGGGGTAGCGCGAGAGCCGCGTGTTCTTGGGCGGCTGGATCACCGCGTTGCGCACGCTTTTCTCACACCAAACATGTCCATCCCTCTTATACATTTTGAGCAGCACGTTGCACTTGCCCGCGTCCTCAAGCTCCACCTTTCCAAGATCGCCCGCGGTGTATTCGTTGTCCTCATCCGCCGTAATCTCCTCCACATTGCCGCAGCCGTTCGTCCGTGCTTCGTCTTTCACCTTGGAAAGCAGTTCACGGAACGCGAGTATGATATACGGCTGACTCTGTACATCCGGGTTGTTCGGGTTGCCCGGATAAAAGTTCACATTGTCGATCAGCTGGGTCGAAATGTCGCCCGTCAGTGCCTGCCCCGTTTCAAGCGACGTGTCCCAGTAAAAGTACTGTATATAATCGCCCGTAATCGCGGCAGCCTTCAGTCCCTCTTTGGTCAGGTAGTCCATCTTGAGACGTTCCCAGAGCATATCGCAGTACTGCGACAGCTGACGAGCGTAAATGCCGATATCGCCGCCGTCGCT
>JAEZNC010000170.1 GCA_023441905.1 Bacillota bacterium
GGCCAAAAAACTGCTGCACGGTTTTGAAACGTCTGCCGATGACGAGAATCTGTCGCTTTCGGTCACCACGGACGGCAGCGTCAAAGATATCTCAAAGGTACTCAGCCTGCTCGAAAACATGGTGACGGTGACCGAATTCGCGCTGAAGCAGCCCACGCTCGAGGATGTTTTTTTAAGCATTGTCAACGAGAAAAACAAAAAGGAGGCGATGTAATATGGTTTTGCGTATCAAACGGTATTTCAGTGATACGGCGGTGATGAGCGGCCGCGTTCTGCGCCACACATTTCGGAGCATGGACACGCTGATCTCGGTGATCATTATGCCGGTGCTGATTATGCTGATGTTTGTGTATGTGCTGGGCGGCGCGATGAAACCCGGTGCCACCGACTATGTCAATTATGTGGTACCCGGTATCCTCATGTTCACCATATTGAGTGTGGTGGCCTATACTGCTTTTCGAATCAACAACGACATTTCGGGCGGCATGTTCGACCGTTTTCACTCGATGCCCGTATCAAAATCCGCGGTGCTCGGCGGGCATGTGGTCACATCGGTGGTGTTCAGCGCCGTTTCCACGGTGGCGGTGCTCATCGTCGCATTTTTGATGGGGTTCCGTCCCGAGGCCGGGTTCTTCGGGTGGCTCGGCGCGGCCGGACTGATGCTGCTTTTTTCGCTCGCACTCACATGGGTTTCGGTCACGTTCGGGCTGCTTGCCAACAGCGCGGAAGGCGCATCCGCGTTTGCCTATCCGGTGCTTGGGCTGCTGTTTATCAGCTCGGCCTTTGCGCCGACGGATTCGATGCCGGGCGTGGTGAAGGCCTTTGCAGAATATCAGCCAATGACGCCGATTATTGAAGCGGCGCGCGCGCTGCTCATGAACGAGCCCGCACAGAACAGCGCGTGGGTGGCAGTGCTTTGGTGCGTCGGAATTTGGATTTTCTTCTATGCGGCATCGATGCGCGCTTACAAGCGCAAACGCGCCTGAGGGTATGGTTTGCGGCAGGTGAATATATGTCTTCAAATGGGTCCCTTCATAGAGGGGCCTGTTTTAATTTATGCTCAGATAGGGTCAGGATTATGTTGATAGTTAACAACGGAGTAACGCTGATGGATATATCGACTCACATCGGAAATATTAAAGACCATTTCGATAGCCTTGGCCCCCTCGAGAGGGGGCTGGCGCCGTAAGGCGACTGGGGGAGTCTAAACTTAGAGGTATTGGCGCATCAGCATGCTGCACCCTGCGAAAGGTGCGTCAGGGATGCCGCACCCTACGATGTCGGCAGCCGAATTTATATCAAGGATGAGTATTCTTTCCGTTTATAAAATGAAAATCGCAGAGGGTTTGTCCCTTTGCTAAAGTGGACGAGCGTTTAAAGATGATTTTGGGGTGGTACCCGGCAAAAGTTGTCTCGTCGTTGGCGCAGAACACAGGGCAAACATCGGGGCATCCGTATTTCACGCACGTGTCCAGATAAATGCAGCTTGTGAAGTCAACATGAATTTCATTATTGTCATACCTTCTCCAGACAACATTCCAGCCCTCGGCCGGATATTGCTTCGGTAATATATTTTTACAGAAAAGCTTAAAGATCTGAAATGTGAAAGGTATTTTTATAAGTTTGCTGTTGTGCTCCTTGACTTTTTCTGCTGCGATTTGAACGATGTCAAGCGTATATTCGTAGGCTTTTTCGCTCGTGGTTGGATTGCTTTTGAAGACGCGATACATGGCGATGGTCGGCAGCATATTGCCGGCCATATGCTCTTTGATCACTTTGCCGGTGCTTGGGGGAATCTCGCCGATCATGCGGTCCAGCATGCTGTCCGCTTCCGAGAAAAGACGGCTTCCTTCGTCAAGCCCAAAACGCTTAATGCATTCGTTTTCAAAATAGCTGAAACGTGTTTGATAAAACCCCATCGAAAACCCTCTCTTGGTGCCGTCGGCACACTATTTTAACAGCTCTTGCGCGTTTCTATAGAGGATGGCTTCCTTCTCCTCGAAAGACAAATCGAGCCCCATGATCATTCGAATATCGTCATCCGCGCGTTTCCACGGCGAATCCGAGCCGAACAGCACCCTGTCCGCGCCGTGCTTCTTGATCATGCGCGTCATGCCTTCATCCTGCAGCACATAATGCGAATACGAGGTGTCGATATATATCGGCAGGCCGAGCAGCACATGCTCCACATCGCACCAGAGCGCGTGGCCGCCCATATGCGCGGCCACCAGCTTCAGGCCCGGTACGTTCCTGATCACATTTCTGATCATCAGCGGCGTGCATCGTATGGGGGCGGGCAGCCCAATGTCCCAGCCCGCGTGCAGCATTACGATAAGACCCAAGTCCCGCAGGGCTTCATAGAGCGGCATCATCTTTTCATCATCCGTATAAAAATCCTGATAATCGGGGTGAAACTTCACGCCCTTGATGCCGTCCGCTTTAAGCTTTTGCGCTGCCGATATAAAATTTGGGTCGTCCGGGTGCAGCGCCCCGAAAAAGACGGTCTTTTCAGTTGAATTGTTTTTGGCCCATTCGTTGATAACGGGAACCTGTGACGGCTTCGTCGCCACGGGCTGCACCACAAATTTGTCAACCCCGCACTCGGCCATAAACGCGGTTAAGCCGCTCAGCGTGCCGTTGTGCAGCGCTTTGATATGCGCGTTTTTTTCCAGCGTGGCAATGGCGGCGGGCGCAAGCGCGTCCACAAAGC
>JAEZNC010000064.1 GCA_023441905.1 Bacillota bacterium
TTTTTTTGTAACCATGGTTCTTAAAGACGAGATGACATTTCTTAACTCCGGATACATGTTTGAAACAAACACGCGGCTAGAAACTCTTTTCTTCGGCTTCGGACGACCATAGGATTTATATGCGGCATTATCACAGCCGCATAAACCTTATTTATAATATTTTATCACCAATATATTCATACGTCAACACTGCCGCGCTAAATTAGCCTTTATCAAGCGGTTTTTTATATGTTTCCGGCATATTTTCAGACCGCCGGAGGTGCTGCAGGGGGCGCAGGCGGCGCGTTCGGATCGGGCACAACAGGCGCCGCGGGATCCGGCCCGTTGACGTAAACCTGGCCTGTGTACGATCTGTACGTGTGCTTTTGAAACTCAGTTCTGCTGAGTTCTTTGCCCTGCAGATCTTTGATGATTTTATACGCTGTGGCCGATGTGGCACCGCGCGCATCTCTGTACTGCACAGAGGCACCGGGAGCAATCGGCGTACCGTCGGGCGTGGCAGCGGAATTGTAGAAATACTCCGTGGGCGGTGTTGCGCCCGTGCCGCCTCTTTTTGATTCATACGATAATATCACATCGCCGTAAGTCGGGTCCACCACAGGTGTGCCGTAGATTTCCACCGTCACATTCTGCTCTTCTTTATTTATGTATGTCACGATAAACATCGGCGTCGGATTCACGTTTTTGAGCTTCAAATCAGGGCTGCCCGTGCTGATCGTCGCATCAAGTCCGATCGGAATATAGTCCGAAATGATCGAGTGATGCGTGGCGTCCTCTATGCTGACACCGGAACGTATACACGCGTTATACAGTGTGCTCGATACCTGGCAAACACCGCCGCCCGGATCCGGCACGAACGCGCCGCCCTTGATACCCGCCGCTTCATACCAGCCTCTTGAGACGGACCGCGGCCCAGCCGTGTCGTTGATGGACCACACAACATTCGGCTCCAAAACCGTGCCGTTAACAATGCCGAGCATCTTTACTACGTTTTTAATACGATTGGCGTTATTATGATTCGAATAGCTCGATGACCACGATGCAATCAGCTGCGTCTGCGCTTTCACCTGATCCAGCGTCACGGTCGGTTCCGTCACGGTGGTGGGCACCGTAATCACAGCACCTAAATCACCGTCTTGTACCGTTTGAAGAATCAACGCCGCGAGCTCATCCAGATCGGTCTTTAAACCGCGTTTCTCGGGTGTGTAGAGAAAACGCGAAATGTATGCGTCTTTGGGAATATAATCCGGAACGTATTTTTTGTTGTTCCAGTATTCATACCGAAACTTATTGGGCTTGTCCTCATCGGCCAGCATCACAAGCTGCGGTTCGCCCTTGGTCGACGCATCGTATGTGGCAGGGTCATATGCCGTCCCATCCGCGAAATAACCGTCCTTCATAAACACATAGGACGCCTCCTGCGGCGCGACGTTAAAGGTGGCATCCAGCGCCGAAAGAGCTGATTTTACGCTCGCTTCGTCCGCGTTGACGCTCACTTCAAAATTTTTACCGTTTTTAGCGGCTTCAATATCCGCCGAGCGCTGAGAAAAATCACCCGTGCGGCCAAAACCCACAGCCTCAGCAATCACATCTTCATAGTCGGTCGTCAGTCCGACTGCCGGCGCTGCGAGCGTTGTGATCTCGCCGCCGATATCAAACTGAAGCTGCGTACCACCCATAATCTCGCCTTCCACGTTTTTTGTGGCTTCACGCGCCTGCTGCTCCGTCATGCCGGATATATCAATGCCATGAACCGATACGCCCTGCACCACCGTGTTAAACTCTATAATGCGCTCAACGTTAGCAGTTGTTGTATTCCCCAGCAGCAGCACGGCGGCAGCGCCCAGCCCCACAACGAGAACACCGGCAGCAACGATTAATATAATCTTCAGTTTATTGTCAGCCTTTTTTGAGCCTTTTTTAACCACAGTGATCTTTGCCTCTTCGGCCATTCTTTTTTCCTCCAGTTTAACCAAGCTATATCCCCATCATATTATAAACATGCCCGTTTGTAAACCGAATCCATTATCCTTCACATCAGTGCTTCTTATTGAGCCGGTGGCTCCACTGGCGCAGCTTCGGGGTCGGGCTTGTTTGCGTAAATTTCACCTTGAACCACCTTATAAACGTTATGGGTAAACAGCTCCCGCTTAACCACATTGTCGTCGGAGTCCTTATAAAGCTTATACACATCCCAGGTCTGTCCGTCGTGTTTCAATCTCACGGCAATCTCTTTGCCCTCGGGAATCGGTTCGCCGTCCGGCGTGGCCGTCGCGTTCCAATGGTATATTGTTTCAGGAGCAAGATCGGTTGCCACAAGCACATTTTCAAAATCAATTGTATACCCAAGCGTCAACGGCGGACCGTAGACGTTCACCGTCAGCTTTTTATTCTCTTCATCAAGAACCGTTTCAAGATAAATCGGCATGTTATACGGATTGGAGATCTTCAAATCCGGCCCGCCTGTGCTGATCGTCGCATCCATCCCCTTCGGAATGTAACCCGACGGCCAGCTGTGCGGCTTTCTGGACACAATCGACAGCTCCGCGCGGATGGCCGCGTTGTAAAGCGTGCTCGATACCTGGCAGACGCCGCCGCCCACTTCCATGCGGTAGTTACCGTCCGCAATACCCGGCGCATATGCCCAGCCCACCGTTTTGGCTGTTTTGTCATCTCTTGGGCCCGCTGCATCGTTGATGGACCATGTCTCGCCCGGCTCAATCACTGTTCCGTTAACTATCCCCGACATAATGCGGATGTTGGTCACACGGTCGGCGTCGTCTAGCCCGCCTCCTTTGAATTCCGAACTGAACGAGCTGATCAGCTTTGTATTGGCTTTGAGCGTATCAAGGTCTATTTTCGGGTTCGTAATAATCGCAGGGGCTTCTATAACGGCGTAATCGCCGCTGTTGATTTTCCCGCAAAGCAGCTTGGCGAATGCGGCGGCATCAATATCTACGCCCGTCACAGCGGCAATATACTCAAAGCGTCCCTCACCCTGCACATCATCGCGGATGTTGAGCGCGGCATCCTGCGGCAACGTATCGATCGAGGGCTTTAAGGCTGTCAGCTTTTCGAGCACAACCGTCTCATCAGCATACATGCCCAGCTTAAAATCGTATCCGTTTTCCTTCGCCTGCTTCTGCTGCTCCCGAAGTGTCTCACCGTCGTCAGCAAGCTGGCCGTACTTTATCGCATCCTCAAGCGTCTGCAGCAGGCTGGATGTGATGCCAAGCTCCGCAGCGCTGTATTGATACTGATTGGAACCGGCCGTGAACGTGTAGATAAAACCGGATTCTAACTGCTGCGCTTTTGATCGCAGCGTCTCGTTAGCCAAGGCCTGCTCCATCGTCTGGCCGGATAAATCCACGCCTTCAACGGACACACCGTTTAAAAAGCGGCCGTTTTCCACCAAATTCGCTTCGCGCTCCTCCGCCGTTGTATCCACACCGGCCAAAAGCAATATCAGTACCACAACCAGCGCCACAATCAATATTCCAAATGCCATCAGCAGCATTTTATATGTGTCGTTTTGTCTTCTTCGTTTTTGCAATGCTTGTCTCCCCTTTCTGCTATGCAATAACTCTGCTTAAGATACAACATATACAGGCCAATGTAAATACAAAAGCATCTATTGTCATTGTTTGTACATTATCGTCATGCCCTATTCATCCGAGCTTTTTATTATCTTAACATATGCTTTGCGCTGCCGCGGTCCGTCATATTCGCAAAAGTAAATACTCTGCCATGTCCCAAGCATCAAACGTGCATCTTCCACAATCACACACAAAGAAAAGCCCGTCATGAGGGCTTTGGTATGGGCATCTGAATTGCCCTCCCCATGATAAAACCCGTTGTTCGGCACGGTACGCTCCAGCGCGAACAGCACATCGCGTTTCACATCCGGGTCAGCGTTCTCGTTGATTGTCACACCTGCCGTGGTATGGGGCACAAACACGCAGACAAGCCCGCTTTGTATACCGCTTTCCTTTACCGCCTGACGCACATCGGGCGTGATATCAATCAGTTCACATCTCTTTGTGCTGCGTATATGAATTGTCTTCACTCTTATCCCTCATATGATACGACAGAATATACAAGCTGTCGCTTAAATGCACATTTTGAACGCTCACACCGCGCCTGACTTCCACGTCAACAGGCGCAAAGTTCCATATGCCCTTCACGCCGAGACTGACGAGCGTGTCTGCCGTTTTTTGGGCATAGGCCTTCGGAACGGTAATAATGCCGATATTGACTTTATTGGCTTTAACAAAATCGGCAAGCTCGCTCATGGGGCGTATGGTTTTGTCCCCCACATCACGGCCGATCAACTGCGGGTCGGCATCAAACACAGCAATGATCTCATAGCCTTCGTCGCTAAAATGACGGTACTTGAGCAGTGCTTGTCCGATAT
>JAEZNC010000068.1 GCA_023441905.1 Bacillota bacterium
GGTCAGCACCTTACCTGTCGTTACGTCGTAAAAATAGGCATCGCTTTTCACTTCGGCACCGCTCTCTGTCGGCGTAGCGGGCCGGGCTTCGCACCCCGCTGCAGTGAGCAAAAAGGCTGACGCCACACAAAGTATCGCTATAAATCTCTTCATACAATTTCCTCCGCATGAATCTGATCTTTATTAATGTCATTATCATCCAACCGGGCGTTTTGTCAATAACCCATGAATATCAGACAAAATTGCCGGCAGAATTAATACCGCATTGCGAGCTATTGCAAAGGTAAACCGATGCGTAAAGCTGTGATTTAAGGTTCTATATCGTCTGCTCAATATAACCGACTATAAGACGTTTTGAAAACGCTGAAATGCTATGTGATGTCAGATTAATCTCCGAAAATTTATAAAACGCGAATTTCCGCCATATTTCATAGCGGCCTTAAGCGTTTCATATCATGAAACGTAAAGGTGTGATGGAATGATTAAAAAAGGTTTGCTCATCGCTTTCCTCGCTGTGATAGCGGTGCTGCTGCTCATTTACCCCGAAAACGGCTTAAACAGCGCACGCTTCGGCCTTAATATCTGGTTCAGCTCCGTGCTGCCGGCATTGTTTCCGTTTATGGCGGCCTCCTTTTTGCTGCTCGAAACAGGCGTTGTGCGGCTGATTTCTCATGTGTTCGCACCTGTCACGCGCTTTCTTTTTTTCGCGCCGGGCGAATCCGCTTATGTCTTTTTGGCGTCGGCGATGTCCGGCTATCCCGTGGGCGCAAGGCTTTCGGCGGAGCTGTACGCAAACAAACAGATCACCGAAGCGGAAGCCCAGCGCATGATCCGTTTCACGAGCGTATCCGGCCCCGTTTTCATGACGGGCACCGTCTGTTCGGGGCTGCTCGGCCTGCCCGAAGCGGACGTGTACCTCGCCGCCGCTCATTATCTTTCCGCCGTCGCCGTCGGTATCATATTCGGGGTTTTTGCGCGCCGCCAGCATCTCAAAATTAACAACAAACCAAAGGAACGCTTTGCCGATGCGTGGGCACAGTTTAAAAAAGACGCCGCCGGCTGCCCGCCCGTTGGCGATATGCTTTCTTCATCGATCGAAAAAGCGCTGCAGGTGCTGCTCAAAGTCGGCGGCTTTATCATCTTGTTTTCTGTCGTGCTTGAAATGCTTAAGGTCACGGGTGTGATGGAGGCGCTGCGGTGGATTTATATGCCCGTGGCGAACATGGCGGGATTCAGTTCCGAAAGCACGCAGGCGCTGCTATACGGCGGCGTCGAGATGACCTCCGGCTGCGCGCGTGCGGCAACATTGAGCCTGCCGGTCATTGTCAAGCTGCCGCTGATTGCGGGCATCATCGCCTTCGGCGGGCTGTGCATCCATATGCAAACCACCGCGATGACAGTTTCTTTCGGCTTAAAGCCCAAGGGGTTTGCTTTTGCGAAAAGCATTCAAGCCATGCTGGCCTTTTTCTTCACCTCGGCACTGCTGTCCGTGTTTCCCCTCACCACAGCTGTGGCTAACTTTGGCGCAGAAACAAAAACAGCCGCGTACGGCGGCGTCATTTTTGCGGCAGCGGCTGTGCTTGTACTAGTATTCATTAAACGATGGCAGAAACGGCGCAGACGGTCAGCTTTTCCGTTTGCATCCTAGCTCTTGTCTGTTTTGTTTTAAAACCTTTACATAATCGCTGAAATACGTTTCCACTTCAGCCAAAATGTCGTCCGCGTATTCATTGGCCCCCAGTTTGATTTCCGTAGCGATTTCTTCGGCATTTTTAATGATCTCTCTCGCCTTGGCTTCGGCCTCCTGCACCACCGAATCGTCTGACACGCGCGTTTGCAGTTCATCCTCGGCGCTCTTTACGATGCTCGCGGCTTCCTCCTGCGCGGAATTGATGATCTGTGTCTTTTCCTTAGATATTTCCTCGGCATCCATAATCTCCTGCGGCAAAGCGTTGCGCAGATCGTTGATGATCTCCATCATGATGTCGTAGTCCACATTGCGTTTGTTTGAGAACACCGCCTTGGGGCTGTTTTCAATTTCTTCGGTCAGCTCATCGAGCAGTTCAAGAATCTTCATTGTCTCACCTGCGGTATTTATTAATCACATCGTCTTTAATTTCTTTTGGCACGAGCCCTGTGATGTCTCCGCCGTGGCAGATCAGCTCTTTCACCATTCTCGAACTCAAAAACGAATGATTTATGTCTGTCATCAAAAAAATGGTTTCCACATCCTTGGCAAGCTTTGAGTTCATCGCGGCCATTTGAAACTCGTACTCAAAATCCGAAATGGCCCGAAGGCCGCGTATCACCAGGTTCGCGTTCTTCCTTTTCATGTAGTCCACGAGCAGACCGGAAAAGGAATCCACATGAACGCACGGCAAATGGGCCGTGCTGCGGCTGATAAAATCCATACGCTGTTCAACAGAAAACGCGGGTTTCTTATTTTTGTTAACGAGCACTGCAACCGTCACATCATCGAACATGGCTGCCGCACGCGTGATAATATCGAGGTGACCGGACGTAATCGGGTCAAAGCTTCCGGGATATACGCATTTAATCACTTTGTTCTCCATATGCTAAAAATATCAGCGATATATCGCCGTATTCCTTGCGCTTTGTCAAATTATACCCTATCGGGAGCATAAAATCAAATTTTCTGCGGCATT
>JAEZNC010000204.1 GCA_023441905.1 Bacillota bacterium
CCGTATCGGCGCGGCAAGTCATTTCAGATAATACCCGTAAATAATGCCCTCGAACACCCGCGTCGGCAGAATTTTCTTAAGGACGACTATCAGCTTCTGATCAAACTTCCCGACCCTGTAACGCAGGGCCGGTTTCTTTGTCTGAAGGATTTTGCAAACCAGTTCACCGACCCCGGCCGGATCGCTGCCCGTTTCCTCATCATGCGCAATTTTATCGGTGACTTTTTTGTATTCCGGATAGTAAGGCGAGCTTTGATCATCGGCGCGTTTGGCATGCTTGCGGGAGGCCTTGGAGCCGTTCCGATGGTCGGTCGGCTCAATCAGCGTGACGTTGATCCCCCATTTTTTCACTTCGAGGCTTAACGCTTCAGAAAAGCCTTCAATTGCATGCTTCGAGCCGACATAGGCGCTCGTGAAAGGTGTCGCCAGCAGGCCGTTGATTGAACTTAAATTAATAATATGGCCGCTTTTCTGTTGTCTCATCACGGGCAGCACCGCCTGACAAGAGCGGATGACGCCGAGGTAGTTAATATTGATGATATCCTGGTATTCCTCAATGGACAAATCCTCAGCGGCACCAAGGCATATTTGAGCTGCACAGTTTATCAGCACATCAATTCGCTGTTCTGCAGCAAGTATCGTCTTAACGGCGCGATTAAGCGAATCCGTATCGGTGACATCGACGGAAAGTTTTTGGTAAACAGAACCGTCTTCAAATGCGCTTTCGCCTTCCTGATTTTTAAATGACCGGCCGCCGCTGTAAACCTTCATGCCTTTGGCGGCCAGATGTTTGACAATAGACAAACCGATTCCGCTTGATCCCCCCACGACAAAGACAACCTTTTCGTTTTGCATAGCTGCGTCCCTTTCTTATCCTGCGTTAAAAATAAGATGATCAATATCGTCTTTATTATGATTAACAATGTTTCTTTGTTTAACGTGCAATCTATCACGTATTTTATACGTGAGTGCTTTTTTAATCAATATTTTCAGTCAAAACAAACAGGGAAAAGCTAGCTCGCGGCAGGCAGCGAAGTCAGCACGAACAGCCCTGCGCATCCGACGTACAAAAGTATCGTGCCCGGATTAAAAAATACCGCGCTTTTGCCTTTGGGCAGGGCGAGAAGGCCGCGGCTCATCCGCACGCGCTTTACATTAACGAAAAACAGCGTGATGCCGGCGATGGCAAGGCCAATGATGATAAATATATATATGGCCATGACAGCAAGGCCCGCTTGCAACACAGCGACCGACACAACGCTGCCGAGCAAATTAACGAACATATGCAAAAAGATCGTATACGTGATCTTTCCCGTCTTAATAAAAATGAATCCAAAGGCAAGCCCGAGCCCGAAGGCGTAAAAAAACTGAGAAAAGTTCCCATGATACAGACCGAAAGCAAGACCGCTTAAAAGAATGGCCGGTTTCTCCCCGAACGGCAAAAGTCTTGGCAGCAGGAGCTTGCGAAAGAAAAGCTCCTCCGCTATCGGAGCCAATATCACCATAAACGCGAGCGTGGCCCAAACGCTCGAACCCGTAACCAAATTCTCCAGAGTCTGCGGCACATCATTTTGAGTAAACAATTGAATGATCAAGTTAAAGAGCGTCCCTATCAGATTACCCGCATACATGATGGCGATACAAACCATGATGATAATGACAAACCGGCCTGCAGATAGCTTCTTCTTGGCGAGAGGAACAGCAGGAGCTTTGCGCATCAGCAAATAAGCGAGCGGCATGGCTACCAGATACTGCGGCAGCAATATGGATGAAAGCAAAGCCCAATCGCTTTGCAGATATGGCGCAAATATGGCACCTATCACAATCTGCAATACCATTGTGACAGCGAGGGAAAGCAGAATCGCAAACCCAGTTCGCGTATAAACGCTTCTGCCGACTTTTAAATCAAGCTCTTCCAAAACAATACCCCCTTATGTATTAAAAAGCGGATATGCTTATCCGCAGTATTGGGCATAGGTTAAAAACATGAATATGAAGTGGTGCGCTGGTCTTTTTTCTATTTCATACAAATGCTATCCAAAACACAATATGCGAGAAGCAAAAAGCGGATGCGTTCATCCGCTATATCTTTATTGAAAAACCCGGCCCAATCCTGTATTTCAAGTGATGCGCGGAGCATCGTGACGGCGAAGCGGAACTCCATGTATTTATGCTCTTGACCATGGGATTCCTCTTCCGCTCACGCTCCATCGTAATGACACTTGTGACTTTGTCAGCAACTATAGCCGATGCGTCTGTACGATTACATTGTGCCGAAACCCTATAATGGTGTGCTGAGTGTCAATCGCGCATCAGCGAGAGCCGCTGATAATCTCGCACGATCGGGTGGAAATGAAATTCGAAATATCCGGAAAGCTCATGCATGATCTCTCTCGTAGATGAGAGCGGACATTAAAAAAAAGCCGATATGGCTCATTAAGAATATACTCCCCACCATCCGGCGGCAGTTGTTTGCGGGGGAGTTTACGCTGATAAGGCATGAAAAAAGCCTCCTCTATCTGATGACACTTAAGGGCCGTCAGATTCGGGAGGCTTTGTTGATTCATATTAAATTAAATCTTCTGCACGCTAAGTGTGGCGGCTTCGCCGTTGATGTCCCATTCCTTTGTATAGCCTGTGAGCTCTGCGGAGACTTCGTCTGCCATCACTTCGGATTTAATTTCGTCCGCGTTGCGCGCAATCACGCCCGCCAGTTTTTCGCTGCCGGTCACGGCAAAACGGATGTGGTCCATCACCTCAAAGCCCGCTTCTTTGCGCATCGTCTGAATCTTGCTGATTAGCTCGCGCACAAAGCCTTCTTCAATCAGCGCTTCGGTCAGCGTCGTGTCGAGTATCACACTCAAAGCCCCTTGGGTTTCCACCACGAAACCTTCTTTATGCACCGGTTCAATCAGCAGGTCTTCTTCAACGAGCGATACCGTCTGCCCGTCGGCTTCAAATGTGTACGTCTCTCCGGCGCGCACCGCGTTCACAATGGCCACGGTGTCGGCTTCGGCCAGATGATTTTTGATTGCGCCGAGCAGCTTGCCGTAACGCGGCCCCAGCGTTTTGAGCTGCGGCTTTAAGTTGTAAGAGATAAACGCCGAGACATCCGCCCCGAGATGCACCTGCTTCACGTTGAGCTCGCCTTCAATGAGCTCCGTATACATCTGCCCGAGCGTATCGACACCCGCGACATACATGTTCGCAATCGGCTGGCGGTTTTTAATGACCGCGGTGTTGCGCGCACTGCGCCCGAGCACCACGATATTCAGCACGGCATCCATGCTCTTTTCAAGCTCCTTGTCGATCATGCTTTGATCGGCCTTGGGATATTCGCAAAGATGCACACTCTCCGGCGCGTTCTTATCCACGCTGCGTACGATGTTTTGATACATCGTCTCGGTCATAAACGGAATGAACGGCGCGGCCAGACGGCAAAGTGTTTCGAGCACGGTATACAGCGTTAAAAACGCGTCCGATTTGTCCTGCTCCATGCCCGGAGCCCAGAAACGGCCGCGGCAGCGGCGCACATACCAATTTGAGAGCTCATCCACAAACTTATCCATCTCACGCGCGGGTTCTGTCAAACGGTATTCGTCTAGATTCTTGCTGACCGTTTGAACCAGCGTGTGCAGGCGCGAGAGTATCCATTTATCCATCACGTTATCAAGCCTCAGCGTATGCTGCGTCGGGTCGAAATCGTCGATGTCCGCATAAAGCACATAGAACGCGTACGTGTTCCAGAGCGTGCCCATAAATTTGCGCTGCGCCTCCGAAACGGCTTCTGCGTAGAAGCGGCTCGGCAGCCAAGGCATGCTGCCCACGTAGAAATACCAGCGCACCGCATCGGCACCCTGATTGTCGAGCACCGTCCATGGGTCGACGACGTTGCCCTTGTGCTTGCTCATCTTTTGGCCGTCTTTGTCCTGCACGTGCCCCAAAACGATGCAGTTTTCAAACGGGTTGCGCCCAAAAACGAGCGTGCCGATGGCAAGCAGCGTATAGAACCAGCCGCGCGTCTGATCGACCGCTTCGCTGATGAAGTCGGCCGGGAAGCGCTTTTCGAATTCTTCCTTGTTTTCAAACGGGTAATGCCATTGCGCGAACGGCATCGAGCCCGAATCGTACCAGCAGTCGATCACCTCGGAGACGCGTTTCATTTCGCCGCCGCACTGGTCGCACTTGATCGTGACCGCGTCGATGAACGGTTTATGCAGTTCGAGGTTCTCGGGCACGTTGCGTCCCTTTTCTTTGAGCTCCGCGATGGAGCCGATGACGGTATGATGGCCGCACTTGCACTGCCACACGGGCAGCGGCGTGCCCCAGTAGCGCTCGCGCGAGAGACCCCAGTCGATCACGTTTTCGAGGAAGTTGCCCATGCGGCCTTCCTTGATGTTATCGGGCAGCCAGTTCACCGCGCGGTTGTTATCCATTAAAATATCTTTCACGGCTGTCATTTTGATGAACCATGTGCTGCGCGCGTAATAGAGCAGCGGCGTATCGCAGCGCCAGCAGAACGGGTAGCTGTGCGAATAGGCTTTGGTATAGAGCATGAGCCCGCGATCTTTTAAATCCGCAATGATCTTCGGGTCACCGTCTTTCACAAACACGCCTGCCCACGGCGTTTCGGCCTTGAAACGGCCCTGCTCGTTGACCATCTGAACGAACGGCAGATCGTATTTGCGGCCCACGCGCGCGTCGTCTTCGCCGAAAGCGGGGGCGGTATGCACGATGCCTGAGCCGTCCGTCAGTGTGACGTAATCGTCAACGGTTAAGAACCACGCTTTTCTGTCGGCGGTGCCGAAATCATAAAGCGGCTCGTATTCTTTGTATTCAAGATCTTTGCCTGTATATTCCTCAATGGCTTGTTTGGCTTCGCCGAGCACCGTCTCCACAAGCGCCGCCGCCATGATCAGGTAAGAGCCTTCGTGTTCTACCTTCACATAGGTTTCGCGCGGGTTCACACAGAGCGCGACGTTGGACGGCAGCGTCCACGGCGTTGTCGTCCAGGCGAGAAAATAGGTGTTGTCTTCGCCTTTTGCCTTAAACTTGACGAAAATAGACTCTTCCTCAACGTCCTTGTAGCCCTGAGCCACCTCGTGCGAGGAGAGCGCCGTTCCGCAGCGCGGGCAGTACGGTACAACCTTGTGGCCTTTGTAGAGCAGGCCCTTATCCGCCACCTGCTTTAAAGACCACCACACCGATTCGATGTAGTTGTTGTCGTAGGTGATGTACGGATGCTCCATGTCTGCCCAGAAGCCCACGCGTTCGCTCATGCGTTCCCATTCGCCCTTGTATTTCCAGACGCTCTTTTTGCATTCCGCAATGAACGGCTCCACGCCGTATTCTTCAATCTGCTCTTTGCCGTCGAGGCCGAGCATCTTTTCCACTTCGAGCTCCACGGGCAAACCGTGCGTATCCCAGCCGGCCTTACGCAGCACATCGTAGCCCTGCATCGTGCGGTAGCGCGGAACCAAATCCTTGATGCAGCGCGTTAAAATATGGCCGATGTGCGGCTTGCCGTTGGCAGTGGGGGGGCCGTCGTAAAACGTGTACGCTTTGGCCCCTTTGTTTTTTTCGACGGTCTTTTTGAATATCTCATTTTGCTCCCAGAACTTAAGGACTTCGACTTCCCTGTCTCTAAAGTTCAGGTTTTTATCGACCTGTTTGTACAGCATATTTGTCTCCTCTTAAAGTTTCGCCTTTTCGTTTTAACATAAAAAAACGCCTTGCCCATGGGGCAAAAGACGTATATCTTCTACGGTACCACCCAAATGACGCCACAAAGCGTCTCTTTTGTGCGCGATAACGGGCGCAAAACCGTTCTTGCTTACTGGTCTTCTGCAAAAAAGCGTAGCGGGTGATGACGTATCTGCCGCACTGGCCGGGGCTTTCACCGTCTCCCCGTCGCTTGCCGCCAATGGAATGGCACCGCCGTGTCCCGCATCATGGCATTTTCATTTTACCCGATGACAATATTCCTTATTATAAAGGGTACATTAAAATTTGTAAAGAACGGGATAACGCCTATTCCTCGTCGGCATCCTTGGGCCCAACTGGGCAGAATTTTCTGATGATCTGTCATAACACATTTCGCTTGTTTGGCTTCAGTTTTATAACGTACATAGCCAACGTCTCAGCTCGATATAAACATAGCGGTACAACCCGCGACATTTATGCTATAATGCCTTATTAACAATAAGGAACTCGACATGGATCAATTGCTCTTTATATTATACGATGTATCGCTGCCCATATTGCTGCTTATTACCGCTGGCTTTGTGTTTCAAAAGATATTCAAAACGGATGTGCGCTCGTTCACAAAGCTTCTTATATATGTATTGACGCCCGCCGTCATATTCGTGAAGATTATTGACACCGAATTTACGTGGCAGCTGTTTTTAATAGTGGGGGCGTTTATCATGCTGATTCAAGCGGTCATGCTTGTCATCAGTCTTGTCATCAGCCGGATTCTTGGTCACACCAAAAGCATGCGAAACGCCACGATCAATGCGCTGGCACTTTTCAACACCGGCAATTACGGCATACCGCTGATTGACCTCGCGTTTAAAGGCAATCCGCTTGCGGATACATCGCAAATACTGATTGTCGTGATTCAAAACGTTATGACCAACACCGCAGGCGTATACCTTGCGAGCAGCGGCGGCAGCAGCGGCAAAAAAGCGCTGAGCAGCATTGCGAAAATGCCCGCGATTTATATCATGGTACTGGCCGCTTTGTTCAATTTGCTGCATATTGAGGTGCCCGCGACATTCATGATCCCTCTTGATTATATGGCTGACGGCTTCTTTGCGATGGCGCTGATCGGGCTCGGAATCCAGCTGGCTGAAGTGCCCATCAAGCTGGGCGGTATGAAAAAGGTGATTGCCATAAGCCTTATCAAAGTGCTGTCCGCGCCGTTGATCGGGCTGCTGCTGGTGATGCTGCTGGGGGTTAAGGGGGTGCTGGCGCAGGCCTTGATTATTGGCATTTCCACGCCGACGGCCGTCAATTCGGCGCTGCTCGCGCGTGAATTCGACAACGAACCCGCGTTTGCCGCACAGATGGTTGTGATAACCACTGTGATCTGTACGGTCACACTGCCTGCCGTGATTTACCTTGCGGGGCATTATTTTGTTTAAAGTATCGGATCATCATTATTGTTGACATTATCAAACGACTTCAATATAATATATCCGTCTTGCTATAGAGATTTGGCCAATATTGGCTCAAAATATGAAGGAGAGTTTTGATCCACATGAAAATGACATTACAGCCCAAAAAAAGGCAGCGCAAAAAGGAACACGGGTTCAGAAAAAGAATGCAGACCAAGGCTGGAAGAAATGTTTTAAAGCGCAGACGCGCAAAGGGCAGAAAAGAGCTGACTGCATAATTGCTGGATGCCGAGAATATTTCGGCAATTTTTTTCGGTACCAAAGTTTAATGGCCGTACGAATGGAAGGTATAGTTGAGGCGCGAATATTCGCTAAGGC
>JAEZNC010000206.1 GCA_023441905.1 Bacillota bacterium
AACCGGCAAGGCGAAGGCGATACGATTCTCGACACTCAACGCGATTTGTATCGAGCTTAACTGCCAGCCTGGCGATATTTTAGAGTTCAGGGAGGGCGAGGATGACTGATACCAACTATCTGTACGAATACTTTCTGGCGAACAGCCCGGATCAAAAAGAAGAAGATTCGGCCTCAAGCGAAGAAGACGACAGCCTCGAAGACGAAAACAAATAGCAAACAGGAGCAGCGGCCGAACAACCGCTGTTTTATTTTCTAAAGAATATCCCGCCAATACCGGGGCGACCCAACTGGCTTTCGTATAAAGTTATGATGATAGAGCCTTCTCCCCAGAGGAAAAGGTGGTGCGAAGCACCGGAGGAGGTATCAATAATGAAGCCGTCAATACAAACACCTCATCAGTCGCTTGTCGGCGACAAAGCTTGATGAAAAACCCCTACCTGTCATACTGAGGAGCGAAGCGACGTGACCATGAAATGGAACGAATCCCATTTTAAAACGCTTTAAACATGGGATTTCAGTCCACTGCGTAGTCAATCGCTTACGCTCGCTCGAAATAATATTTGCTACTTAGTCAGCAGCCTGAGTCGCCTGTCGGCGACAGCTTCTCCTCGAAGGGGAAGCCAAAAGAACGTGCCTGCTCAGACAAGCGCTTATGCGCCATTCATTATTGCTTGCTTGATGTTGATTACACCGATAAAAAGTGATATTTTAATTGATAAAGTCATGAACGGCAATGAAAGGCAGAACCATGTTAACGAGAAAAAACCTTAAAAACGGTAATGAGCTCTCGATACTCGGGTTTGGCTGCATGCGCTTTCCCATGAAGAGCAGAAGCATTGATGAAGACCGCACCATTGCGATGATCCGTGAAGCGATCGTTCATGGCGTGAATTACTTTGACACGGCGTATATTTATCACGGCGGGAGAAGCGAGCAAATCCTCGGCAAAGCGCTGGACGGCGGGTACAGGGAAAAGGTTAATATCGCAACCAAACTCCCGTATTATATGGTCAGCAGCCTCAGCGGCGCGAAAAAGATATTTCAAAATCAGCTGAACAAACTTCAGACCGATTACATCGACTATTACCTGCTGCATATGCTGTCGGACAAGGCCGGGTATGAGCGAATGGTGAAGCTCGGCGTGATGGACTGGCTCGAACAGCTCAAAAAAGACGGCGTCATCAGGAACTTAGGGTTCTCCTTTCATGGCGGCAAAAGCGATTTTGCCGAACTGGTGACGGCATACTCGTGGGACTTCTGCCAAATACAATACAACTACCTTGATGAAAACAATCAGGCCACGAAGGACGGCCTTGTGCTCGCCCATTCGCTCGGTGTGCCGGTGATGGTGATGGAGCCGCTGCGCGGCGGCAAGCTCGTCGACAGCCTGCCGCCCGAGGTGCTCAGCGCATTTCATGAATATGATGCACAGCGCACGCCGGTGGAATGGGCATTACGCTGGATTTGGAACCATCCGGAAGTCACGCTGCTGCTGTCGGGCATGAGCAGTGAAGATCAGCTTGAAGAGAATGTGCGCATCGCATCCTCGGCGCACGGCGGGGCATTAACGGAAGAGGAGCTTGATATCTTTGACCGCGTGAAGGCCATTATTCTGGAAAAAACAAAGGTGCCGTGCACCGGCTGCGGCTATTGCATGCCATGTCCGTTCGGCGTGAATATACCCGGATGTTTTTCCGTTTACAACGACAAATATCTGCTCGGTAAAAAAGGCTCGCGAATGAAGTATTTTCAGAATCTGGGGCTCGGTGCGAAGAACCCGAACTTCGCGTCGCTTTGCACCCAATGCGGCAAGTGCGAGCGCCATTGCCCGCAGCATATCGAGGTTCGCAAAGAGCTTAAAACGGTTAAAAAGGAGCTGGAAGGCCCTCTGTTCAAGCCGCTGCTGTCCGCAGCCAGAAAAGTGATGAAGGTGAATAAGTAAAGAGCAGCTGGTTCCTGCCAGCGGCCTGCGCAGAGATATAAACCTGATGCGCGAACAGTGTGGGCATGATATAATCAAAGCATGAACGAGCATGAATTCTATATGGCGGCGGCCATCGAATTGGCCAAAAAAGCCGCCGCAAAAGACGAAGTTCCCGTCGGTGCCGTAATCGTGCGCGGCGGAAAAATCATTGCATCCGCGTATAACCTGCGCGAAACACGCAGGAGTCCGCTGGCCCATGCCGAATTGCTGGCCATCGGCAAAGCAGCCAAACGCCTCAAAGGCTGGCGGCTGCCCGGTTGCACGCTGTATGTCACTTTGGAGCCGTGCCCCATGTGTGCCGGTGCCATCATCAATGCGCGCATTGAAACAGTGGTGTTCGGGGCGTATGATCCTAAGGGCGGAGCGATGGGCTCGCTTTACAATCTTGCCGAGGGTAAGCTTAATCATATGCCCATAACAGTGGGCGGTGTTATGCAAGATGAATGCGCGGCACTGCTGACAACATACTTCAAAGCCAAAAGAACAAAGCCATAAGCAAAGGCGCTGTTCTTATTTCGTCAAAACAAGTCAAAATCTCACTTTTTTCGCGGCTTTCCGTTTGTTTCACAATAAAAAATTTCGTTTATAAATCAATTGTGAAATTTCCCTTGGAGGCAACCACTGTGTACGTTTTTGAACAGATGAAACATCCCGGTTATCCGATTGATTTAGACCAGACAGCCTACGGGCAGCCGGATCTTTTTAATACAACCGATGTGAATGAAAACACCATATATGCCTTTGAAGCCGATTTATCAGGCGGAGACATCATCTTCACCGATCTAAAGTCGGCACGCGAACAAAAGGCGCTGCTTGATTCACTTATGGACAACGTTCTTCCCGAAGACGCGGAGGCAATACGTTCTGCCGTTTCGTTCATCTCCAGCTATGAACGGCGCACCTTTAATTTGACTGTCAGATATATCTTTGAGGGTGACACGCGCTCATTTGAGGTAAAAGGGATGGCCGTCTCCCGGGATGGCCGGGCTTTTGCCGTTGGTTACGCCTACGACATAAAGCTCAAAGAGAGCCAGAACAAGCGTCTTGAATATCTGGAAAAACACGATGCGCTCACCGGCCTTGCGAACGCTGCCGCATTTGATTCATTTGCCAACGATTTTTTCAAGTTCGGCATGTATCCCCAAACGCTGATTGTGGCCAAGATTGACCGGTTTAACGAGATTAACAACTCTTTTGGATACACCGCGGGCAATACGCTGATAAAAAATGTGGCCGAAGTGATTAAAGAGTGTTTCTTCGACGCAGAAATGATTGCGCGTATCGGCGGGGGAGAATACTGTGCCGTCTATGCGGGCAAGAGCCAGATGGAAATTGACAACAAAATCAAGCAGACCCGTATGATGCTGCACGGCATGTATATGAACCTCGTCAAAACGGATGTGATTTTTGGATATTCGTCCGCTGAGAAAGCCGTGAGTTTTTGCGATCTTTACCGTCAGGCGCTCAACAAGATGCGCAGATTCAGCGCAGTCCAAACTCTACTGAACGAAAGCACTGTGATTGACAGCATGAACAGCATTATTGAAACCAAAGCGGCGTGGGGCAAACGGGCCGTCAGGCTCCAGAGTCTGTCGTCGCAGGTGGCGGTAATGCTTGGGTGCGGCGAGGAATGCGTGGAGGTCGTCAAGGTGCTCGCCAAGATTGCCGACATCGGCTTTATCGGCATTAACGACAGCCTGATCAGGAACAGGCTGAACTTAACCGGTGATGAATATGACGCGTTTATGCAGCATGTGGATCACGGTAAAAAAATTATCGGCAAGATCGACGAGCTGAAAGATCTGAACGAGCTTTATAAAAGCATATTCAAGCGTTATGATGAGCATCCGAACCGCAAGATACCATTGCCGAGCCGAATTGTTGCGGGCGTGAGAGGGTTTGATGATATCGTTTCCGCGCGCAGGACGGGATGCCGCGATATCACCGAAAAATTCATGGAGATGAGAGGCAAGCAGTTCTGCCCCGAGGTTGTGGACGCGATAGCGGATGTGGCGTGCAGGCATTACGCGCTGCGCTGATAAAGGATAAGGGATTTAGTTTTTGAGAGAGTGCCAAGGACCCCTTTGACGAGATAATGACAGAAGTCATTCCGATGGAGCGTCAGCGGAAGAGGAACCCCATGGATAAAAGCATAAAACCATAGATGCATTCGCAATCTCGTGGCTTTGGACTTTATCGGTGTTTAAACGGCCACTCCCTCCGGCACTTCGTGCCACCTCCCTCTAGAGGGAGGCAATGGTGC
>JAEZNC010000214.1 GCA_023441905.1 Bacillota bacterium
ACAACATCACGATGGAGATCAAGCTCATCACCCCGATCGCTATCGAAGAAGGCCTCCGTTTTGCTATCCGTGAAGGCGGCAGAACAGTGGGTTCCGGCGTCGTTGTCAGCGTTATCGAGTAATACACTTTAAACGCACATATAAAACCGGCATTGCCAATCGGCAGTGCCGGTTTTTTTGCTGTATTGTATTATATCCAATTTCTTTTCCGTTTCTTATATTTAACCGGTTGTTTGTAGATTTCAATCTCATCCTTCTTCAATTCCCTTATATCGATGTTTCTAAAAACGACTTTTAAATTTAAGCCTCCAACGAAATTAAGTTCCCATGAAACATCTTTGTCTCCATCTACTATTAATTCATCGCGGTCGATACAATCTATACTTGAGTTGCTTGGTAATATAGCCCATTTAGCCGTCATTTCTTTTATATTGGAAATAATGATCTCCCATGCAAGGTCGTGATTATCATAATCAACAATGACCATTTTGATGAAACTGGGGGGTCCGCCTTTTATTCCATGAGTAAAGCTGCCCCATTCCGTGATGATGCTGATACAAGGGATTGGATCATCATCAAAATGGACTGTCTTTTCATATATATCTATAAATTTCTTTGGTAATCTCTTTTTGGCCTTTAAATATTCTATATGATTTAACTCACATGCTTCGCGGAACTTATCTTCATCCGCACCCCACGCTTCAACATCTTCGGTAAAAAATCTCATAATATATCCCCCATAAACCATAACAGATAATGTAAATCAAGTTTACACCTGTTGAAGCGGAGGGGTCAAGACCCTTCCCTACGACATGGCAGATAATGTAGGGAACGGTCTTGACCGTTCCGAGTATATTGAGCAAGCAGATACCTTCTTGTAAAAACGGCGCGTCTGGGAAGCCGCGCCCTACGGTATTTTGCGAATTGCTATATCACAGTCGTTCAGATATGAGCTTCGACACCAAACGATATCATATGCCAAAGTGCCCGAAATGGTGCGCTTCTCATAGAATGTTTGATTATCCTTCGCCATATACATATACGGCAGTATGTGAAGGAGGCGACACTTATGGAGAAGCGGGAACTGCCGAAGCTTGAAATTGACGGGTTTGTGACGCGGCAGTATGAAAAGCCGTCGTGGAAAAAGAAAGCGGCGGATTTTGTACACAACATGAAGCCGGCTAAAAAGGCGAATGACGACGATGTGGACATCGCATACAAGCGGCTGCTTGCCAAAACAGGTGTGTGCGCCGCGGTGGCCGTCACGATACTCGTCATCAGCAGCCTCAGCACTCCGGCATCCGCCGAGGTAAACCGTGCGGTGGATTATGTGGTGAACCACGAATTCGATGTGGATGAAGACATCGGACGGCTCAAATTTGTGGAGGCGCTCGATGAGACCGAAAGCGTTTTCAGCGCCATGCCGGAAGGATCTATCGTATATCCGGCAGACGGTGAGGTGGAAACGGCCTTTGGTGAAGGGGGTTCAACCGGTGTAAAAATGAGTGCTCAGACGCCGGATATCATGAGCATTGCAAAGGGAACGGTCACAGAGGTTGGAGAGACAGGCGGTGAAGGGTTTGTCACAGTGGATCTCGATTCGGGTGAGGCGATCGTTTATCACAACCTCACGGCCTGTGTCAAGGTGGATGATATTGTGATGCCGGGGCAGGTGATCGGCCGCACGGAGGATGGGTATTTGTATATCGAGATGAAAAAGGGCGGCACCTTTATCGATCCGATCGCCTATATCAACGGGCATGCAGGCGCAGCGCTGCAGTAGAAAACAAAATGAAATCACTGCGTTTGTTTGGCGGCAGGCTTAAAATTAATCTGCTGATGTTTCCCGCCGTCGCGGTGTTGTTTCTAATCGGCATGGGAGATATCGTGCTTTACTATATCCCCACCGTGTTGATTCATGAATGGGCGCATGTGATATTCGCGACGGCTCTCGGCATGACAGTGAGCGAAATGGAGCTGTTTCCGTTCGGGTGCGCGGCCAAGCTGCAATGCTTCGCGGTATCGCGTGCAAAGGAAATTGTGGTGGCAGCTGCAGGACCGGCTGCGAACATGCTTGCCGCATGCGCGGTTTTTTTTATCGACAAATACGCCACGCCGGTTGCCATTGCCGATAAGCTGATCGCGGCCAATCTCGCCCTCGCCGCCGTCAACCTGCTGCCGGCTTTGCCGCTGGACGGCGGACGCATTGTGAGGGCCTTATTCGCATCGTTTATGGGCTACAAACGTGCGACGCGTCTCATGGCTGTGGCGGGTATTTTTTTTGCGACGGTGCTGCTCGGTGTGGGGGTGTGGGCCCTGTTCCGCGAAACGGTGAACCCGAGCTTTTTTATCATGGGTTTCTTTTTGTGCGTTGCGGCCGTGAAGGAGCTCAAGAGCGCGCCGTATACGCTGATACGCGATTTTACAGGAAAACGTCAGGCGTTCGACAAGCGAAAGACACTCAGCATCAACCGCTTTGCCGCTATGCAGACCGAAACGCTCCGTGAGATCATGCGCGAGTTTGAGGCAGGAAAATACAACATCGTGACCGTGCTCGACAAGGACCTTGGCGTGCTCGGAGAGCTCGATGAACGGCAGATTCTATCCGGTATGATGGAGAAAGGGACGCAGGTTACGCTCGGCAGCATCTACAGGCTGAAAAAAAGTGAGACGGGTTGAAACATTGTCAGTTCTGCGTTGTTGTGTTAGAATAGACGCAATGGGGTGAGAAAATTGCGTATTTATTATCTGCATCACAGCAGCGTTTGCGTGATACACGAAAAAACGCTGCTGGTGTTTGATTATTATCAGCACGCACAGGATAAACATATTGAAGACGGGCATATCAGCCGCGAGGATCTCGAAGCTTTTGAGCGCGTTTATGTGTTTGCGTCGCATTCGCACCACGATCACTTTAACCCATGTATATTCGACTGGGCATCGCCGAAAGTGACGTATATTCTTGACAGCACGATAAAAGCAGCGTTGGAAGGGACGGTGGTTTTGAAGCCTGGAGAAACTTACAGTGACGATATGGTTTATGTGCGAGAGTTCGGTTCTACCGACTGCGGCGGCAGCTTTTATGTGAACATCGAAGGGACAAGCTTGTTTCACGCGGGAGATCTGAACGACTGGCACTGGAAGGATGAGGGCAATGCACGATACTCGCGCGTGATGACAAAAATGTTTGACCGCGAATTGGCTTATTTGAAAAAGCATGTGGCACATGTCGATTATGTGTTCTTTCCCGTCGATAAGCGCATGGGCAGCGATTATGACGCAGGGGCTAAAAAATTCATAAAAATCATGAATCCCGGTGTGCTGATACCTATCCACTTTGTCAGCTTCTCCGATACCGTTGAATTCAGCGAAACGGCGGCGGTAAGCGGTACGAAAGTGCTCGGTGTGACACACAACGGAGAAAGGCTGGTATAAAAAATGACGTTTACAATTGAACACGCGAATATCAATGTGAAGGATATCGAGGCAAGCATTCGTTTCTACGGTGAGGCGCTCGGCCTCAAAGAGGTGCGCCGGATTACAGCGGAAGACGGCACGTTTGTGATCGTATTCTTAAACGACGGCCAGACGAACTTTTGTATGGAGTTGACGTGGCTGCGAGATAAAGAAGGCCCGTATAATCTGGGCGACAACGAGAGCCACATCTGCTTTGCGGCGGACGACTTTGACGCGGCGTATGCGCATCACAAAAGCATGGGCATCATATGCTATGAGAATGTCAACATGGGTGTCTACTTCATCTGTGATCCCGACGGCTACTGGCAAGAGATCAAGAAACGCGGATAAACACAGTCAACGGCATGACCTATTAGGTTTGTCAAACATATTGACATTGTTGCGGTCTGTTCGGATGGTGATTGCCAACCGAACAGACGCATAGAGATCTTGTTTGAGCGGTATCGATAGACTTCAAGCTCATGCGTGAAGTCTGAAAATGAATGAATTTTTGCCTTTGCGGAGAACGCTTCTGATTTTACGACGGCAGCGATCAGCCTTTCCTATATATCCGGCATGTACGAAAATCACTATGTGCGAATGCCTGGCTTGAGTGCCTTAGATTCAAACAATGCCGGCAATCACGCTTAACAGTTTAACATCAATTCTTAAATACAATCTCGTTATCAGTTTGTATGCACTCTATCTGAATTAGCAATACCCGAACCGGCTTGCCGCATCTTATATTTCCAAGGCTCAGTGTCCAAAAAGCTTTGCAGGGTTACATTGTCCTGCAATAAGCACAATAATCGGCATTGCCTGTATTTGCAAAACCATGTATAATGACGTAAGGTGATAATAGACGACGATAAGGACACTACATGATCGATACGAAGAAGCTTGAAAGACTGCTGCCCACTGTCGGCAAGCCGGCCCGCTATACGGGCGGTGAGCTCGGCGAGGCAGTGAAGAAGATAACCAACACGACGGTGCGCTTTGCTTTTTGTTTTCCGGATGTGTATGAGGTGGGGATGTCGCACCTTGGAACCAGCATACTTTATCATCTGGCCAACAGTATGGATAACGTATATGCGGAGCGGTGCTTTGCGCCCTGGCCAGATATGGAATCGGCATTGAGGCAGGCAGAGCTACCGCTCTATTCACTTGAGACAAAAACAGCGCTTTGTGATTTTGACATCATTGGGTTCAGCCTTGGCTATGAAATGTGCTTTACAAATATGCTGGCCATGCTCGATCTCGGGCGCATCCCTTTATATTCAAAAATGAGAACAGAGGCTGATCCGATTGTGATTGCGGGTGGAGGGTGCGTTTATAACCCCGAGCCGGTCGCCGATTTCATCGATCTGTTCGTGGTGGGCGAGGGCGAAGAAGTGCTTACCGAGCTCATCAATTTATACAGCGAGTGCAAAAGAGAAAGTACGGAGCGCGACGAATTTTTAAAAAAAGCGGCACACATAGAGGGCATTTATGTGCCGTCGTTCTATAACGTCACATATAACGAAAACGGGACGATTAAAAACATATCCGCCGAAGAAGGCGCGCCGTTTCCGGTGAA
>JAEZNC010000251.1 GCA_023441905.1 Bacillota bacterium
ACAACATAGTCCGCACCGCAAGCGCTCCACGGAATCTCTGTGGGGTTCATCGCGGCATACACAGCGATTTTTTTGCCGTTGACGATGATCGCGTTTTCTGTGTGATCAACAGTCCCGTTGAAACGGCCATGAACCGTGTCGTATTTGAGCATATAAACCATATACTCGGGATCGATGAAGGGATCGTTAATGCCGACAACCTCGATGTTCGGATTGCTGACAGACGCGCGGAAAACGAGTCTTCCGATACGTCCAAAACCATTAATACCAACTTTAATTGCCATAAGAATTGTCCTCCATTATAGATTTTTATAATCTTTTTATCTCGGTATATAATAATCCATCATTTCTGAAAATTCAATGTTTTTTCCAGCTTCAAAGATCGTTATATCCGAAAAATTATCGCGTTTGTCAGCCACTTATTAAGCGGGGTGAATCATGTTGGCCTTGTCCATCGTGGACGAATCAACGCCGTACTTCTGCCCCTGACGGAACTCGAAGAACTTCTGAGCCACCTGCGGGAACAGTGCGTAAGAAAGAACGTCTTCTTCCTGTTCCATCCACGGCTTCACCTCTTCCCTGAGCTTATCCAGTTCAGGTGCCAAGTCGTCTGCGGGGCGGTGTGTGATTACCTCGTCGTCTCCGATGCACTTCTTGCGCACATCCGGGTCTACCTCGGCGGGCAGACGGCCGTATTCACCGCGCAGCAGTGCTTTGCTCTCTTTTGTGACCATTTTATAGCGTTCGCCAGCGATCACGTTGAACACAGCCTGTGTGCCGACGATCTGGCTGGTGGGTGTCACAAGCGGCGGATAGCCAAACTCTTCTCGAACGCGCGGGACTTCTCTTAAAACGTCGTCCAGCTGATCGAGCTTGCCGGCCTTTTCGAGCTGATCCAAAAGATTGCTGAACATGCCGCCCGGAACCTGATACAGCAGCGTATTCACATCCACACCGAGCACACCGGGCTTGATGATGCCTTCGGATTTCATTTTCGCGGCAACCTTTTTAAAGTGCTCCGCGATTTGGCTCAGCAGCTTGATATCGATACCGGTATCATACGGCGTGCCCTGCAATGTGGCCACAAGCGCTTCCGTGCACGGCTGAGATGTGCCGTTTGCAAGCGGAGACAGCGCGCAATCCACAATGTCCGCACCCGCTTCAATCGCCTTTAAGTAAACCATGTCGCCCGTACCCGTCGCGTTGTGCGTATGAACATGAATCGGTACTTTAACGGCTTTCTTGAGCTCTTTGACGAGGTCGTACGCTTCGTAAGGAAGCAGCAGATTCGCCATATCCTTGATGCAGATCGTGTCCGCACCCATCTTTTCAAGCTCCTGCGCCAACTTCACAAAATAGGCGCGCGTGTGTACCGGACTGATCGTGTAAGAAATCGCCGGTTCGCAGTGGCCGCCGAACTTCTTTGTGGCTTCCATGGCACGTTTCATGTTTCTGGTATCATTAAGCGCATCGAATATTCTGATCACATCAACGCCGTTTTCAATCGCTTTTTGAACAAACAGATCCACCACATCATCGGAATAATGACGATAACCGAGTATGTTCTGGCCGCGAAGCAGCATCTGCATTTTTGTGTCGGGCATGGCTTTTTTCAGGACGCGCAGTCTTTCCCACGGATCTTCATTTAAAAAGCGCAGGCAGGAATCGAATGTGGCACCGCCCCACGTTTCGAGCGACCAGTAACCCACTTCGTTGAGCATCTTGGCTGCGGGCAGCATATCGACTGTTTTCATACGCGTTGCCGCATGGGACTGATGTGCGTCTCTTAATATCGTATCTGTTATATTCACTTTTCCCATTTATACAAGCCTCCAATTCATCATATTGTCTGCCAAGTGAAAATCCATCATTTCACAACGGCTCCGATACTGGCATCCGTATCAATAACGGCGGCCATATCATATAAAACTCTATTTCTCCGCGAGTGCCAAGGCCTCTGCCCGATTACCGAAAAATCAACACCACGCTTGATTTGCATTCGCCTTGCAGGCATTGCATATCTGCAATGGAGCCGATTCGGAGAAATTTTGATTTGATCAGTTTATGCGATGACAGCCAGCAAGTCTCCGGCGTTGACGTTGGAACCCTTGGAAGCCTGCACCGCAGCCACTTTACCGCTCTGAGGCGCAAGAATGTCATTTTCCATCTTCATAGCTTCGAGAATCATCAGCACATCGCCCTCTTTAACCATATCGCCAACGCTGACCTTGACATCAAGGATAGCGCCCGGCATCGGGGCTTTCACCTGTACTCCGCCGGCTACAGGAGCTGCTGCGGGAGCAGGTGCCGCCACGGGGGCTGCTGCCGCCACGGGGGCTGCTGCCGCCACGGGTGCAGGGGCCGCCACGGGTGCAGGGGCCGCTGCGGGAACAGAGAACCCACCGAGTTCTTCCACTTCGACGTTGTAGCTGGTACCATTTACGTTGATCTTAAATTTACGCATAATTTTTTGCCTCCACAAAATTGTTAGAATCTGTTAGAAATCTGTTCCAAACGGCCTCTCGCGCCCCATTCAGGGAGATGGCGGCCGGTACGCTTGATAGATTTGATGACGATGCCGTTTGCCGAGGTGCCAAGCGCCGCTGCTATTGCCGCTGCAATCACCGCAATCAAGGCTTGATCCTCAGCGGACTGTATGGCCGGAGCAGCCGGGGCCGCAACTTGATCCGCGGCTATCACTTCAGCCTTTTCCTTTTTCTTTTTCAATCCAAACATATTTTCAGATCCCCCTTTTACAGCCTTGTGCCGTGCTTCTTGGGCAGTTTACTGTCTCGTTTGCCAAGAGCCAGCTCCAGAGCGCCCACCAGTCGCTGGCGGGTTTCGGAGGGATAAATCACTTCATCCACATAACCCATTTTTGCCGCCTCCCACGGAGACGCAAATGTTTTGGCGTATGTATCCGCCGCTTCTTCTCTCGATCCGTCCGAGGTCTCAATGCTACCCTGCAGAATGATGGCTGCGGCTTCGGCGGATACACACGAAATCTGCGCATTCGGCCATGCGAAAACCATATCCGCGCCCAGAGCTTTTGGCCCCATCGCGACATAGCCCGCACCGATTGCCTTGCCGGTGATCACCGTCAGCATCGGCACCGTGGCTTCCGCATAGGCTCTTATCAGCCGTCCTCCCGACGGTATCAGGCAGCACTGCTCCTGCGCTTTGTTTTTGACAAAGCCGGGCGTATCGGTAAATGTGACAACAGGAAGACCAAACGCATCGCAGAAGCTTACAAAGCCCGCAGCTTTTTCAGCGCTTTTGGCATCAATCTCCGCTCCCGAAGCATTGGCCACTGGGCCGACGGTGTGTCCGTTAATGCGGCCAAAGCCGGTCAGCATTGACGGAGCAAACGCCTCTTGAACTTCAAAAAAGACGCCGTTATCCAGCACAGAACCGACCATCTCACGTGTATCATATGCACCTTCATAGTTTTGAATCAAGCGGTTCAAATCATCCGTACAGTCAGTCATCGATGCGTCCACGAGGTTGTTGTCGGGAAGATACGACAAAAGCTGCTGAACTTTGATAAATGTATCGCTTTCGCTTGCACACTTAAAGTGGGCAAGCCCGGTTTTTTCAGCGTGTACGGCTGCGCCGCCAAGCGCGCCCGCGTCCGAATCGCTGCCCATTTCATTGAACGCACCAGGTGCGGATGTGTAGATACCGCCGATGCCTTCCGTCATAAACACAAAATCGCTTAAGGGTGCAAAAAATGCTGCCGTGCCGGCACACTGTCCGCAAACCACCGTTATCATCGGCACAACGCCCGACAATTCAGCCATTTTGGAAAGAATGCTCCCAAAGCCCTCCAGAGCGCCTGCGCCTTCGCCGATTCTTGCCCCCATCGAATCGAGAAGACCTACCACAGGAAGTCCCGTCTTGCCGGCAAGCTCCATCAGCTTGCAGATTTTACGCGCATGCATGGCACCGATCGCTCCGCCCAGCACCGTGTAATCTTGAGAAAAGACATAGACACCGCGACCGCCGATCGTGCCGTAACCCGTCACAACACCTTCGCCCTGAGCGCTGACCTCTTTAAGACCTTCCAGAGCGTTTGAGTGCTGAACAAACGCGTATGTCTCAACAAAGCTTTGAGCATCCAGCAGCTTTTCGATGCGCTCTCTTGCGGTCAACTTTGACTTAGTATGCTGGGCGTCCGTCTGTTCTTTTCCGCCGCCCATGGATGCGGCAAGTCTTTTTTGAGCCAGTAAGTCAAACCCGTTTAGTTCGCTCATGTAGTAAAACCTCCATATGAATTCTATAAAAAACTGTCTATAATAAAAAACAGCATTGAATACTAACAAATTTACCCCGTATTCGTATTTCTACATCTATCCCCTATAATCCTTTTTTTTTATTAGATTTGTATATTTATTCACAATAATTATATCAGTTTTTATCGCTTTTTAAAAACATAATAATACCGAGAAGGGAAAAATCCTTCCCGGTTAAATGCCGCCATTGTCCAAGGCCTAAATTCCCCAAGCTCAAATGGCCTATCGCCGTTCTTTTGAGGAAATACACATGACATCCGACCGCTTCAAACATCTTTCTCACCTGTCTGTTTCTTCCTTCGTGAATGGTAATTGAGAGCGATGATACGCTGTCGGTGCGTTCCATAACGATGATTTTTGCTTCCGATGTCATCCTGCCATCAATTTCTATTCCCCTTTCAAGCCTTCTTATTGTTTGCTCCGTCAGTTCGCCTTTCACCTTCGCAAAATAAGTTTTATTTTGCTCATGGCTTGGGTGTGTGCACCGATATGCAAAATCACCGTCGTTGGTCATGAGCAGCAGCCCTTCCGTGTTGTAATCGAGCCGACCCACCGGAAAGAGCCTCTCATCCACGTCCTTCACAATATCGAGCACGGTCTTTCTGCCCCGGTCGTCATGACAGGTGCATAATACACCGGCCGGCTTATTGAGCATGATATATATCTTTTCCGTCTCCGGACACAGCTCGGTGCCGTCCACGCAGACTGTGTCCGACTTTTCGTCAATATCGATACCGTGGCTTTTCACCACGCTGCCGTTCACTGTCACCCGGCCCGCCTCGACAAGCGCGTCGGCCCCGCGTCTTGAAGCAGCTCCGCACGATGCGATGTATTTATTTAACCTCACAAAGCCCTCCTAGTCATATTACATATCGGGTATCCATGCCTTTGTCCAGTATTTGAGAAGCCTCTTCAGATTGTATGGATACGAGTTCTCTCCGATTTGGCATGCGGACTTGAGCTCGACCGAGCATAGCCTCTGTTCCCCAAGCCAAAGGTCAACCGTCCCCACCACCAGCCCTTTGCTGACCGGTGCCTCCACCTTATCTTCCAAATGGACGGTCTTTTTAATCTGAGCGAATTCCTCATCGGTCAGCGGGTAAGAGATATCCGTGTCCGTGTATACGGGAAAGCTGTCCTGCATGCCCTCATTCACAGCCACATCGCCGATGAGCTCGCCTTGCTGCACGATGACTCTGTTTTGATAATTGTCAAAACCATAATCCATCAGCGCCATGCAGTCTTCAAACATATTCGGTGCGCTGAGCACCACCGAAACCAGCTGCATATTATCGCGCTGAGCCGCGGCGGCCAGGCACCGCCCGGCTTCCTTTGTAAAGCCTGTTTTAATACCGTTGCCGCCTTCGTAGTTCCAAAGAATCTTGTTCTTGTTTTTAACAACCCTGTCCCATTCATGGCCTTCCCATGGCAGCGTTTTATATTGTGTTTTGACGATTTCGCAAAAGGCCGGGTTGCGCATCGCATAGGCACTGATCAGTGCGAGATCGAAGGCCGTCGTATAATGCCCTTCCACGGGCAACCCGTTCGGATTCATAAAATGCGTATCATACGCACCGATCTCCCGGGCTTTTTTGTTCATCATTTCCACAAACGCATCCACACTGCCGCCCACATGCTCGGCAATGGCCACGGCTGCATCGTTGCCCGAAGCGAGCATCAGCCCATAGAGCATATCCGACAGCGACATCTTTTCACCGACCGACAGCCATATTGACGAACCTTCAACGCCGCTCGCGTTTTTGCTGACGGTCACAATATCGTTTAAATTGCCGTACTCAAGCGCAACCAGCGCCGTCATCACCTTTGTGGTTGAGGCCATCGGCATTTTATCGTGTGCGTTTTTCTCATAGAGCACGCGGCCGGTGGTTGCTTCCATCACAACAGCGGCGTTTGCGGACACATCCACGCCTTCCGCTCTCGCGTTATGTGTATTATAAGCAAATACGGCTGAAAAGAGAAGCAAAACCGCTGTGATTCTTGCAACATTATGCTTCAATTGACTATTCCACCTCTTCTTCATCACGGCACCGATGAATTGCGTCCTTAATCTCCGAAATCATGCGTGGTACCGTTTCCATCACCTGATCCATCAGCGTTTTTCCCGATACGGGCAACAGCTTCACATCACCCTCGCTGACCACTAAAAATCCGACCGGTGTGATACAAACACCCGAGCCGGCTCCTCCGGAAAACGGATACTTCGATTCGTCCTCCGGGTTATCCTTGGCGCTGCCATATTCACCGCCGCCCGAAACAAAACCGAATGACACTTTGGATATCGGAATGATTGTGGAACCGTCAGTGGAAATGACCGGATCGCCGACCACTGTATTGACATCGACCATTTCCTTAATTTCACTCATGGCCGTTTGCATGATATTTTCAATTGGATGCATAATACTTACCGCCTTATTGTTTTTTTGTAGATTAAATACCCAATCATAATATGAACAGGATATGCCTTGATTATGCAGTCGCCGTCAAAGCATAGCGCCTGTTGAGAGAACTCGGGAACAACGGCTGATTTCAATTCTATTTTCTTATTTTCACGCGATGCGAAAAGTGTGCCGATGACAATCTGCAGCAGCCCGCAAGAGAACGCGGTCAATGCCGCGTCACCGGTGCCGATCACAAATCTTATTTTCAGATCATACGAAGCTTTTGAATGCAGATAATTAAGTGCTTCTTTCGTGTTGCTTTTTTTATCCTTTTTGGGCTCGGACAAACGAATCAGATCGTCGAGCGAAAACGTGAGCTTCTTACCTTTTTTTGGTATCGCATACAGCGTAAACAGCGCTTTTTCGTCACGCCTGAATACATATTCTCTTTTAAAAAGTGGAATAGCAAACCAAGTCACAGTCGCCTTGAAGCGGTTATGATGAAAACTCAGTTTCGCTTTTACTCTTACAGCCAATAAAGCAATTAATATGATTACGGCTGCCGCTATGGCAATAATAAAAACAACGCCTCCTTAGAAAAGAACCGACGTTGTTATTATTATCTAAATATTGAATTAAATTCAGGGTTCGGATGCGGTAATCGGCGGCAGGTCGTCGAGCGAACGCAGCTGGAAATGCCGCAGAAATTCATCGCTCGTGGTATACAAAACAGGGTTTCCGAGCGTCTTTTTTTTTCCTGCCCGCAGTATGAGGCCTTTTTCTATCAATGCGGCAACGGAATAGTTGCTTTTGACCCCGCGAATCTGTTCAATCTCATAGCGCGTGACGGGCTGCTTATAGGCGATAATCGCGAGTGTCTCCACCATCGACTGGGATAGGCGCGATTTTTTCACAGGCTGCAGCACGCTTTCAATGTACGGCGCATAAGCCATATTTGAGCTGAGCTGCAGCTTATTGTCCACCAGTGTAATGAGTATGCCGGCGTTATCCCGCTGTCTGCGCACGATCTCCGCATCAACAGCCGCTTTCACCTCGTCCGGCTCAATTTCCAGCGCAGCCGCGAGCTCCGTTAAATCCACGGCGTCTCCCGATACGAAGAGTATACTATCGATAATGCTGATGATTTCCTGTTCGCTCAAACCGCGGCAACCTCTTCTTTCCTTGTAATGATGATATCCTGATAACACGCTTCCTGGCTGATGGATACCATATTTTTATGAATCAGCTCGAGCAGCGCCAAAAAAGTGACCGCCACCTCAAGGCGCGTGCGGCTTTGGGCAAAAAGCGAAAAGAACGAGGCACTGCCCATGCGTCCGAGGGCTTTTAATATATAACGTGTGCGCTCCCTCACGGTGAACATGTCCTTTTGTATCTGAACCTCTTCTACGCGCTCATAGTTCGCATCAGGCAGCCTTTGCAGCACTCCTCTGTAGGCATCGCAGAGGCTGTCCAGCGTCATCTGCTCGATCTCCCATTTTTCCTCACCAAACGAGATTTCTTCGGGCAGCTTGTAATACACATCAAGCCCGGCGGCCTCGCGCTCTTTGAGCGCCAGCGCGGCGTCCTTGTAAACCTTGTAAGCCTTCAGGCGGTCGATCAGCTCCTGTTCAGGGTCTTCCTCTTCCTCTTCCTGAACAGGCTCACACGGCAATATCATGCGTGATTTGATATAAACGAGCGTCGCGGCCATCTCGATGAATTCGCTCGCGCGGTCCATCGAGAGCGCGGGCATATCGGCCACATAATCAAGATACTGCCCCGTCACTTCCGACACGAATATCTGCTCGATATCAATGCGCGCGCGGCCGATTAAATGCAGCAGCAGATCGAGCGGGCCTTCAAACTGTTGAATTTGAACTTTGTACTCAGTTTGCATTATCATCGTTATATGGTAATGATGCCGAATAGTCCGGCAATTCCTTGCATAATCCACATGACCAGCCGGGATATATAGGTACCCAAAGGAGTGGCGTATAGCGCAACAATCAATAAAATGAACCCGTACCTTTGATAATTCATATAAAAATTCGGGCTCTTTCGTGCAATAAAGCCTTTAACCAGATGATGCCCGTCGAGCGGCGGTATCGGAATCAGGTTAAAGAAACACAGCACGAGATTGATGCTCGCGATATAGAACAGAATCATGTAGATGATACTGATAAACGTCATCGCCTGCGGCGAATAGTCCGATGCGGAAAAAACTCCGCTCACGATGAGTACACAGATAATGACCGTTGTTAAAACTCCGATGGCCAAATTCATTGTCACGCCGGCAAGCGCCACAAGGACATTGGCTTTCTTGTAATTGTAATAATTTCTCGGGTTGGTGGGTACAGATTTACCCCAGCCAAAACCAAGCAGTATGAAGGAAATGAGCCCGAATAAATCAAAATGCTTTGTGGGGTCTAATGTGACTCGGCCCAGATTTTTGGCTGTCGGATCCCCCATTTTATTCGCCATCCACGCATGAGCAGCTTCGTGGAATGAAATTGCAATGACAATAGCGGGCAATATATAAAGCAATTGTAATAAAAAGCCTTCAATATTGCCTGTCTGTAAATAATCTAATGGCCTCATCGGCATGCTCCGTTTCTTTTGTAATCATATAACATTATAACGCCGTTTCGGTCAAACATTGTGTCGAAACTGTAAAATGTCTCCCGGCTAAAAAATAAGCGCACCAAACAGGTACGCTTATCCGTCATGCTTTAAAAGTTATTTGTACCCGTCAAACAGCTGGCTCTTATCCTTTTTGATCGCTGATACATTGGACCGATGATCCTTATCGATTGTCGCGCCGATCTTGAGTCTCTTGAGCTCTTCGCTCATCTCGGCATAGTCCTTGCTGAGCGCGTCAAACTGCTCCTGCAGTTTTAAAAGATCGTCCGCCACGTTGATGGCCGTCAGCACCGCAAGCGTATTGGGATTTAAGTTGATGTACTGATTCTTAAGCTCCGACATTTTCCGGTCCACATAAATGGCGACGCGGTGGATATACTCCTCGCTCTCAAATCCGGCCATCACATACTCTTTGCCGCAGATTTTAACCATTGTCCGTGTTTTTTCCATAATGCCCAACACCCCAATATCTATTATGTCGACATTATATACCAAGATAATGATAATTTCAATAACACAAGGTACAAAATGTAGTGTTATTTATAGATTGTGCGGTGTTTAATCACGCAGCTTCGCGCCCAACTCACGCGCGGCAGCCGTCACAACAGCGTCTCTCGCCGCATTCACCTCTTCGTCCATCAGCGTGCGGCCCTTCGCGCGGAAGACGATGTTGTATGCGAGGCTCTTTTTGCCCGCGCCGAGTTTTTCTCCCGTATAGATATCAAACAGCGACGCGCTCTCAAAATATTCACCCGCATAATTGCGAATGCACTCGAGCAGGCTGCCCGATGTCACGTCGGTATTCACAATCAGCGCAATGTCCCTTTCCACCGCCGGATATTTGGGTAGCGGCTCATATTTCATCGTATCATCGGCCGCTTCGCAAAGCGCCTTCAGGCTGATCTCCGCGACATACACGCGTTTGCTGATGCCAAAGGCATCGGCCACGTCCGGATAGACTTCGCCGAACTCACCTAGCTTGCTGCCTCCTGCATAAACCGATGCTTTTCTGCCCGGATGATAATAATTCGCCGCATCGTTCATGTAGCGCAGGCTTTTGATGCCGAACGCGTCAAACAGATTTTCGAGCACACCCTTGAGCGAGAAGAAATCTTCATTACCACTCAGAGCAATGCAGATATATTTGCGTTCCTCGGGCAGTTCTTTTTCGTTTGAGGACGGCAGATAGATGCGCCCCGATTCGAACAGGCGGATATCCGATACTTTCTTATTGATATTGTTCGCGACCACCTTAAGCATATCCGGCAGCGGCGAGGTGCGCATATACGCCTGATCGTCCCCAAGCGGATTGAGAATCTTCACGGCGTTTCGCAGCTCCTTGACGCCAAGCTTTTCAATATCGGCCATAGAGCCGAAAGAATACGTGACGCATTCATAGCACCCGAGGCTGCGCAGCATCACGCGCGCTTTGTCAATCGTTTTCTCCTCTTCCGAGAAAACACCGCGCGTCACTTCCCCCACCATTTCGGAAAGCGGAATGTTGTCGTAGCCGTATATGCGTGCGACTTCCTCGGCAATGTCCTCACCCAAGGAGACGTCTCCGCGAAAGCTCGGTATATCGCAAATAAGCGTCTGACCATTCAGCTTGGTTGGGATAAAGGCACGGTTCAGCAAATCCGCCATGGTCTGCGGCGCGATATCTGTGCCGAGCTTGGTATTGATTTTATCCGCACCGACGATGACCTGTCTCGGCGACAAATCCGCGGAAAGGATATCGATTTCACCCGAAACGATTTCACCGCAACCCAGCTGCTGCACAAGATGCAGCGCCCTATCCATTGCCGTTTTGCAGCCGGCCGCATCAATGCCCTTGGAAAAGCGCATTGCCGATTCCGTCTGCAATCCAAGAGAACGCGCCGTGCGGCGCACGTTGCTGTGCATAAATTTCGCGGACTCAAATATGACGGTTGCCGTATCGTTTTTGATTTCGGAGTTTTCACCGCCCATCACGCCCGCAATACCGATGGGCCCCTGCGCGTCGCAGATCATCAGCATTTCGCCTGACAGCTCGCGCTCTTTTCCATCGAGCGTCATAATCTTTTCGCCGTTTTCAGCGCGTCTGACCACAATCTGCCCGCCGCGAATATCCTTGTAATCAAACGCGTGCATCGGCTGGCCGGTTTCAAGCATCACGAAATTTGTGATGTCCACGATATTGTTTATGGATCTGACGCCCGCCGTGGTCAAGCGGTCCTTAAGCCATTTGGGCGACGGGCCGATTTTCACGTTTTTCACGGCTCTCGCGATATACCGCGGGCAAAGATCGGTGTCTTTCACTTCCACCTTCACATAATCGCCGATATGCCCGCCGAACTCCGTGTAGCTCACATCCGGCATCGTCATGCTCCTGCCGAGCGAAACGGCACATTCACGCGCCACGCCGATCACCGACAGGCAATCGGGGCGGTTTGCACCCACTTCAATTTCCAGTATCGTGTCGTTAAGGCCGAGCAGCTCGCGCAGCGGGGTCCCAAGCGCCGCGTCGTCCTTAATCAGCATGATGCCGTCCACATCCGCACCGGGATAATCTGCCGCACTCAGGCCAAGCTCCTGTCCCGAGCAGAGCATGCCGAACGAAAACACGCCGCGCAGCTTGCTCTTGGCAATCGTGATGCCGTTAGGCAGGCTGGCGCCGATCATCGCGACAGGCACAACCGCTCCTTCGAATATATTGCTCGCACCACAGACGATCTGCAGCGTTTCGGTTCCCACATTCACCTCGCACACATGAAGCTTATCCGCGTCGGGATGCTTTTTGATCGTCTCGATGCGCCCGATAATCACATTGTCTAAGCCCGCGCCGAGCTCCTTGCAGCCGTCTACGGCGCTGCCCGTCATAATGAGCTTCTGCGCGAGAGCCTCAGGCGCAATATCCATATCCACATAATCACACAGCCATTTGTATGGTGCTATCATTTCTCATTCCTCCTATTTGAACTGGGACAGAAAACGGATGTCATTCTCAAAAAGCAGCCGGATATCCGTAATGCCGTATTTGATCGTCGCGAGTCTGTCCAGCCCCATACCAAACGCAAACCCCGAATACACCTCTGGATCGATACCGCAGTTTCTCAGTACGTTTGGGTGCACCATGCCGCAGCCCAGCACCTCGATCATCCCTGTCCCCTTGCAGACGCCGCAGCCCTGTCCGTGGCATTTGGCGCACGTCGCGTCCACCTCAGCGCTCGGTTCCGTAAACGGAAAGTGCCCCGGCCGGAATTTCGTTTTGGTGTCTTCACCGTAGAACTCTTTGAGCACCGCGTCCAGCGTCCATTTGAGATGCGACAGGCTGATATCGTGCCCCACCACAAGCCCTTCTATCTGGTTAAACACGGGCGAATGCGTGGCATCCACGTCGTCGCTGCGGTACACGCGTCCGGGGCATACCATGCGGATCGGCGGTTTTTGGTTCAGCATTGTCCGAATCTGCACCGGCGATGTATGCGGGCGCAGCACAATATCCTCCGACACATAGAACGTGTCCTGCATATCGCGCGCGGGGTGCTCCTTGGGAATGTTGAGCATCTCAAAGCTGTACTTATCGTATTCCACCTCGGGGCCGTCCATCACGGAAAAGCCCATGCTCACAAATATATCGCGCAGTTCATAATAGATGCGCGTGAGCGGATGCAGCGCGCCGATGCTGCGCTTGCTGCCCGGCAGTGTGATGTCCACGGTTTCCGCCTGCAGACGCTCTTCTTTTTCCACTCTTTTGAGTTCGCCTGCCTTATCGTCAATCGCCTGTGTCAGGACGTCTCTGACTTCGTTGACGTGCTTGCCGAATAGCGGGCGCTGGTCTTCAGGCAGGTCTTTCATGCTGCGCAGCGATGCGGTGAGCTCGCCCTTCTTTCCGAGCAGCCTTAAGCGCACGGCTTCGATATCCGCTGCTGTGACACAGCTTTTAATCTGTTCGAGCGCGCTTTCCTGCAGCGCTTTGAGTTCGTTCTCCATGCTATCTCCTTCATACCGCTTGAGCGGTGTACTTTATGTTTCTTTTCTGACAAATTATCCGGCAGACTGCTATTATAATACCGGATGCGCTGTCGCACCAAACGGTACAATGCAGTCCTCAACTGCTGTTAAAGGCTTCCCCTTTGAGGGGAAGCTGTCGCCTGCAGGCGACTGATGGGGTGTGGAGTGGCCGCTTTAAGCCATTTTCTCTCCGCCAGTCACCAATCATGACAGCCCCCGATTCACCCCGTAGGGTCATCATCATATGGGGTCAAGACAGGCTGTCTATGCTTTCTTTCATGAAGATGGTATTGTCTTCAAAATAAAAAAGACTGTCGCCTTGGGGCGAAAGTCCGCGGTACCACCCAAATTCGTCTTTGCGATAAGCAAAAGCCTTTAGCGCCTTTAACGAAGCGACCCGACCCTTATTATGGGCAGCTCAGCCTGTGAATATCCTCCATGAGCGCAAGCGGGCACTTTCAGCCGGGGCGTCCGTCTCTTAATCTTGCGGTGTGCATGGGTCTTATCAGGCTTCAAAGCATTTAATGCTCGCATTATAGCACAGCAAAGCCAAACTTTTCAAGACCGGATTGTTAATAAACTTTCAGTGACTTTGTTTGTCTTACGAGCGTATTTTGTATATTAATATGCCCGCCGCAACCGCCGCGTTCAGGCTCTCCGCCTGTCCGAACATCGGAATGCGGATGCGGTCTGTGCAGATATCAAGCATCTCTTCCGACATGCCGCGCGCCTCATTCCCTATGACGAGGCATGTCCGGTCTGCGTCGAAAGAAAATTCCTCAGTGCCCTCAATATCCGCGCAGGCGATTCTGTATCCGCGCGTCAGCAATCTGGAGGAGTATATCACAAGGTTTTCATAAAGCACGGGAATATGGAACAGACTGCCCATTGAGGCGCGCACAGCTTTCGGTGAAAAACAGTCCGCGCTTTCTTCGCTGAGCACCACACAAGAACACCCCGCCGCATCGGCTGTGCGGATGATCGTCCCCACATTCTGAGGATCCTGCACGCCATCCAGCGCCACAATAAAACCGCCGCTCACATCGGCATGCAGCGGCTTTAACGCCACTGCCGCGACATCCTGCGGTGTTTTGCAGTCGCTGATGGCTTCCATCACATGCTCTTCCACGGCATAAACGCGCCGCCCCATATTGGCTGCGCGCTGCTCCAAATCCTTGTGCTGCGTGCTGCTGACGATCAGGCTGCTCAATATATCCGGCATATGCATGATCATCTCACGCACACATTTTTCTCCCTCAACCAAAAATGCGCCATGGGCCATGCGCCCTTTCTTGGTTTTCAGCGATTTTGCCATTTTCACAAATTCATTTTGTGTGCTGGAGATTCGCGTTTCCACTTATGCCTCCGGTTCCTCAAGGTAAATATACCATTGAGGTATTGTCGTAAACAGATTTCTTTCACAGATGCTATCCGAAATGTTCAGCGACGCATCATACAGCAGCGCGTTTGTCCGGTAATAGAGCGCAATCTGCGGCATCTGCGCGAGAAACTCATCCTCCATGATTGAGTATGCTTGTTTGATCGCGTCTTCTTTCAATGCCGAATTGCAGTTGACGAGCAGGCTGTCCATCATCGGGTCAGAAAAACCACCGAAGTTGCATCGGCCGCCCGTCCCGATAAGAAACGAAATATCGGGGTTCTCATCCATATAGAACGTGCAGAGCGCCAAATCAAAGTTGCCGTTTTCCAAACTCGATTTGTAGGTCTCAGGTTCCTGCTGAACGATTTCCACTGAGATGCCGCATTGCGCGAGCTGAGCCATCACGTTTTGTGCCACATCGACGCGATACGTATCCTCGTTGTCAACGGGTATCAGCAGCTTTATATTAAGCTTGCTGATAACGTCTCCCTCCACCTTTTCCAGCACGGGGTCTTCATCTTTGTTTGTCCAGCCCGAAAGTTCCAGAAGTTCTCTGGCTTTTTGCTGGTTGAATTCGTAGATATTCGACGAACCGCCTGAGAGATATGATTTCGGCAAAACGGGATAGTCTACCGCCACCGCATGCCCGAGAAGCGCTTTGGAAACCACGCTGCGTTTATCAAGCGCGTAGGCAATTGCCTGACGAATGTTGACATCGCCGAGCAATCCGGCTGTATTGGGCACGAGACAATCATAGTAATGCGTCATATAATCATAATATTCGACTTCCTGAAATTTCTGATACGTATCCACCGTCAGCGACGATGTGGTCACGATATCAAGCAAATTCTGCTCAAACTGCGACATTTCCGCGTCATGGTCCGGTATGCAGACAGCCGTCAGCTTCTGAATGTACGGTGCCTGCTTCCACCAAGCCGGGTTGACCTCAAACGAGACGTGATCTTCCATGTCGATTTCTGTGACGATGTAAGGCCCCGTTCCCATTGGTTTTGCCGTTTCGATATCGTTGGATGTGCAATAGGCTTTACTGAGTACCGGAAAAGTCATGAAATAAACCGCGGCATAACCGGGTGCGCTTTGAGTAATCTGTACTGTGTAATCGTCCACCTTCGAGCTGCTTGCGATTGCCCCCAGGTTATATACATAATTGGAATCCGCGCCTGTCAGCGTCCTTAGCTGATCAATGGTGTATATCACGTCATCAGCCGTCATTTCACCGTTGTCGCCCTGCCATTTCACCCCTTTTCTTAAATGAAATGTCCACACCGTACCCGTCGCATCCACTTCCCACGTTTCCGCGAGTTCAGGGTATGCCCTGCCGTCCGCACCGATGCGTATCGGCTGCTCATAGATCAGGGAAAGCATATTGTAAAGCTCAACGTTTTTTGTTTTGAGCGGGTTGAGTGCCGCCGGATTCTGCTTCGGCGCAGGAAAAACGATCTCTCCGCCCACCGCGGGCACCGCTTCTTTAATGACGGGCGGCAGCGTATACTGCGGTATTGTTTCCTGCGGTGCATCAATATCGGCGCTCTGCCCGCATGCGCTGAAAACCAGCGATAACAGCAGGGCTGAAATCACAGCTGTTTTTTTAAAATTCATCATATAAACCCTTGTAAATCTGGAGATTTCTCGTGACCTTTTTAAGATAATCTTCCGTTTCTCCGAAAGGAATATGCGTGAGCTTGCCGTCTCCCGCCCATTCGGTCACATTGCCGGGGCCTGCGTTGTATGCGGCCATTACCTTATCCATATCACCGTCGAACATGTCATTCAAATAGCTTAAATACCAGCAGCCGATTCGGATGTTGACATCCGCCCTGTTCAGCATATCCTGAGAATAATCGGCAATGCCTATTTTTTCGGCAGCCCACGCGCCTGTGTCGGGCATAATCTGCATCAGCCCCATAGCCCCGCGTCTGGATACCGCCGTTTGGTCAAAGCCGCTTTCGGTGCATATCACCGCGCTCACAAAGTATGGGTCCTGCGCGTATTCGGCGCTGTACTGCTTGATTTCGTCGACATACTTAAGCGGATAGATTTGATAAACGATGACGCCGCGCAGCAGCAGCGCGATAGCGCAGACCAAAACAATGCAGATAATCGTCCACATTCGGCTGCGGCTTGTAAAATCATTCTTTCTTCTTCTCTGACCGGCCATTTTTTACCTCATCATTTATAGTTGCTGAAGCAGTTCATCCACATGCGCTTTGAGCGCGGACAAGCTGCCGTCGTTGCGGATGATTTTATCGGCGAACGCCGCCATCTCTTCGTCGCTGATCTGGCTTTTAATTCTTCGTTCCACTTCATCCGCCGGCAAGCCATCCCTTTTGACCACGCGCGCGATGCGCGTGCTTAAACCGGCCACCACCAGCCAGATCATATCCACAGTTTTATGCATGCCTGTCTGTATGAGCAGCGCCGCGTCGATAAACACACGGCCTTCTCTTTGCTTTGCAAGCTGCTCTATGTGTTTAAGTATCAGCGGATGCAGCGTATTGTTGAGCACAATCAGCTTGTTTTCGTCGCTGAAAACTTCATCCGCAAGCTTCTTTCTGTTGAGCGTCCCGTCTGCGAGGAAGAAGCTGCCGCCGAACTCCCGACGCAGCGCGTCCGCACCTTCTTCTCCGGGCATCACAATCTGCCTAGACACCTCATCCGCGCAAATCACGTATTCGCCGAGGCTGCGAAGATACTTCGTGATCTCGGATTTTCCCGAACCGATCCCCCCCGTGATCCCGATTCTCATTTCGCGTCCAGCCAATTTTGGCCCGCGCTGACCTGCGCTTTGAGCGGAACATCCATCGGGTAAGCGTTTTCCATGCATTCTTTAAGCAGCGCTTTCACCGCGTCTGTTTCCTCCGCCGCTGTATCGATCACGAGTTCGTCGTGCACCTGCAGTATCAGCTTGGACGCATAGCCGCCTTCCTTGAGCTTGCTCCACACATCGATCATGGCGAGCTTGATGATATCGGCAGCTGTGCCTTGAATCGGCGTGTTAAGCGCGGCCCTTTCTCCGAACGAGCGTACGTTATAATTGCTCGAACGCAGCTCCGGCAGGTAACGCCGCCGTCCGAGCAGCGTGGTCACATACCCGTCCGCCTTGGCTTTTGCGATGATGCCGTCCATATAGGCGCGCACGGCAGAAAACCGTGCAAAATACCGTTCAATGTATCCCGCAGCTTTTTTAACGGGGATGTTTAGATTGCGCGCGAGCCCGAAATCGCTGATGCCGTACACGATACCGAAGTTAACCGCCTTGGCACTGCGCCTCATCTCATCCGACACATCCTCCACCGGCACACCAAACACCTCGGACGCGGTGCGCGTGTGGATATCGATGCCCGAAGCAAACGCGTCCTTCATCACCTCGTCTCCCGATATCGCGGCGAGAATGCGCAGTTCAATCTGCGAGTAATCCGCCGATACAAGGCAGCGGTCATTCGAGGACGGCAGGAACAGCCGCCTTATCTCCCGGCCTTCCTGCGTGCGTATCGGTATGTTCTGAAGATTGGGTTCCTTGCTCGAAATACGCCCCGTTACCGTGGATATCTGTACAAACGTTGTGTGGACAAATCCGTCGCTGTCGGCAATTTTCTTGAGGCCGTCAAGATAGGTGCTTTTCAGCTTGGTAAGCCGCCGGTATTCAATGATTTTATCAATTACAGGGTGCTTGCCAGATAGCTTTTCGAGCACCTCAATATCCGTGGAATAGCCTGTTTTGCTCTTTTTGCCCGAAGGCAGACCGAGCCTTTCAAACAGCACCTGCCCAAGCTGTTTGGTCGAGTTGATATTGAAATCGGAAAAGCCGCAGATATCGAATATGGCCGCCGTCAGCGTATCGATCTCACCGGTCAGCTTTTCATCGTAAATGGCAAGTTCTTTCAAGTCTATCCGAAAGCCGGTTTGTTCCATATCGAGCAGCACGCGCATCAGCGGCAGCTCGATATCATGATACACGTGCCAAACGCCGTCTTCCTTCATCTTTGACATTTGCGCGCCGTGCATGCCATAAATGGCCGCGGCACTTCCGCCTAAGCGGTATTTCTCCGCGAGCTTGCCCAAAGACAGCCCCGCTGAAGCCGGGTCAATCGCATATTCAGCCAGCTTGACGTCAAACAGATCATCCTTTACGGCCACTCCATAGTCCGCGAGCGTAGGGATCACATTTTTCGCATCGTAAAACAGCTTTTTTATGCCTTTGTCTTCCAGCAATGGCTGCAGTGCATGAAGCACCGCTTCGCGTGAAAAGTCGAGATTCAGCAGCGAGTGCTCCGATATGATGTCGTACTGCTTGTCTTTAGAGAATGCGACGGATATATTGTCGCCGAAATCAAAGGCCAGCGTATCTTGTTTCCAAGCCTCTTCAATCATGGCTTTCAATGTATCGGAGTTGTCGATCACGGCGCACTCAATCGCTTCGGCGGCATCGTGCTTTTCCACCGGCGCGCCGATGCGTTTGAGCAGTGAAGTGAACGATAGCCGTTTAAATGCCTCTCCTGCGTTGCTTTCCGTCAGGCCGGGAAAAGCGAGCATCGGCAGATCGACAGCAATCGGCGCAAACACATCAATCGTGGCCAGATTGCGGCTGAGCTCGGCCAGCTCTTTGTTGTCGGCGAGTTTGTCTTTGAGCTTGCCTTTTATGTCATCAATATGCGCATAAACGCCGTCCATATTCTTGTATTCATAAAGCAAATTCAGCGCCGTTTTTTCGCCCACACCGGGCACGCCCGGGATATTATCGGATTTATCGCCCATAAACCCTTTAAGATCAATGATCTGTTCGGGAGCCAGCTGGTAGACTTCGTATAATTTTTGCTTATCATAAACCTCATGCTCGCTGACACCTTTACGTGTCAGCATCACGCGGCACGAATCCGAAACGAGCTGCAGCGCGTCCTTATCACCGGTTAGCAGCACGGATTCCATGTCATTCTCGTCAGCCAGCCTTGAAAGGACACCCAGTATATCGTCGGCCTCAAAGCCTTCCTTCTCCAGTACGGCAATGCCGATGTCTTTGAGCGCGTTTTTGAGCGTGCCGAACTGCGGAATCAGCTCTTCCGGCGTTTCCTTGCGCGTGCCCTTGTATTCGGCGAACGATTCATGCCGGAACGTCTTGCCCTTTATATCAAACGCAATGGCAAGGTAATCCGGCGATAATGCGGCCAGCGCATTGATCAGCATGGAAAAAAAGCCGTAAACGGCGTTGGTGTATTCGCCGGTCGAGCTCGTCATCACTGTCTGAAGCGCATAGAAGGCACGGTGCATCAGGCTGTTGCCGTCAACGGCCATCAGTGTTTTTTTCATCCGTTCTCCATCATCTTTTCGTTTTGCACTAGTATATCATTTTTTCGGGCACAGCAAAAGTGACTTTTGAGTAAACATTGATGAAATGAGAAATGATGGATTGACGGGCAGTGGTCAGCGTATGTTGTTTCAGCCATCAGTCAAGATAGCGTTATTGATGCAGTCAAAAACGCATAGACTGCATCTTAAAATGACTCAGCTTTCTCCCTACCGCATGTAAGCTTGCGACTGATATAAAAATGAACGATCTTCTTTCATGAGCGGTTTTATATTGAATACAACATAATTTGATTGATTGTTAATCCTTTGCCATGACCACCCAGGCAATCTTATTTTCGGAATCTCCATAACAATTTCGGATCTCCGTCCAATTGAGAGTGCGAAATTTAGCATGACCATAGATCAAGGCGAGCAATTATTCCATTTGAGACGAAAAGACAAAAAAAGAGTCGCGATTTGCATCACGACCAATGTAAAGGGGGTCTTAATATATTTTGTGAGGTCATTAATCATTATTACCAGATTAGTCACAAATATTCAAGTCTTATTCATCTTTTTTTGGAAAAAAGTCTGCCAGAGACACCGTTGACTCCTGCACAGGCGGAATTTCATAGTGGAAATCGTCTTCTCTCTCCACTTGTTCCTGTTTTTCAACGGGCTTTTCAACAACCGGCAGCAAGGCCTTTATCGAAAGGCTGATCTTGCGCTTATCGGAGTTGACTTCAAGCACTTTTGCTTCCACTTCGTCACCGACGCGAAGCGCATCTTCCACCTTCTCAAGGCGGTGTGCGGAAATCTGAGAGATATGCACAAGGCCGTCAATGCCGGACTCGAGCTGAACAAACGCGCCAAACGGTACAATACGCACCACTTTACCGCTGACCACGTCGCCGACAGCGTATTTTTCTGTGACCAAATCCCAAGGCTTGGGCATCAGCTGTTTATAGCCCAGCGCGATCTTTTTCTTCGCGGCATCCACGTTTAATACCACAAGCTCAAGCTCTTGTCCTTCAGACACAACGTCCGACGGCTGCTTGACGCGGTTCCAAGCGAGATCAGAAATGTGCAGCAGGCCATCCACGCCGCCGATATCCACAAACGCACCGAAATCCGTGAGCCTTTTCACAACACCCGTGACATGCTGGCCCTTTGTGAAGTTCTCCCACAGTTTCTTTTCGTTTTCTTTTTTCTCTTTGAGCAGCACGCCCTTATAGGAAGCCACAAGGCGCTCCTGCTTTTTATCGGCGTCAATCAGTGTGACTTCAAGCTCTTTGCCTTCAAACTGCTTCAGATCTTCCACATATTTGAGCGAAAGATGCGAAGCGGGAATGAACGCGCTGTAACCCTCTATCTTGGTGGTCACGCCGCCTTTAACGGCTTTCTTCACGACACATTTGTACAATTTATCCGTGCCGACAAACTCCTGTATCTTCTGCCAGTTGAGCTTCTTTTCAATACGCTTTCTGGAAAGAAGCACATTGCCTTCGCCGTCGTTTAAGCTGATGACTTCCGCTTCAATTTCGTCGCCGATATGGAATGCATCTTTGGGATTGATATCATCTAGGGATAACTCATTACGCAATATTATACCGTCTGATTTATATCCAATATTGACACATACATCATCATCCGTAACCTGTACGATGTTGCCTGTTATGATTTGACCCTTCTTCAGACGAACAACCTTCTCCAAACCTTCGAGAAACTCATCCTTTTCTGTTGCCGGAGCCTGTGGTGCATTTGTTTCTGTTGCTTCCTGGGATGGGGCTGCTTCGTCCGCGGTAGACCCGGTGTCACTTTCTGCGTCTACCATGTCGTTGGCTGCGGTCTCTTCAGCGGTGGTCTGTTCACCCTCGGTGACCGGCAGCACTTTCTCATTTTCAATCATGTAGTCAAAAACCTCCCTAATCATCGTATCCGGTGTTGATGCACCGGCGACAATGCCTATTATATCACCAAAACGCATTTTTTCAAGTGATAGTTCACT
>JAEZNC010000270.1 GCA_023441905.1 Bacillota bacterium
CCTGATCGACGGCCTGAAAAAAGCCGGTGTGACGGTGAACAGAAAGATTCTGGCCGACATGGCTGTGAACGACAAAACGGCGTTTGCGGGCATGGTGACCGTGGCTAAGAAGAAGCTGAAATAAGCAATGAACCGTCAATAAGAGAGTCTTCGTTTTGAAGGCTCTTTTTTGTTGGGTACTCGTAAACTTTATCCACCAACTTCCAGTTGAAAGCCGAAAAAACAAAGTATGCTTAATGAAAGCTGGATTGGAGTCGCTGTTCTCGCAGTGGCCGGAAAATGCAGATGACGGCAACTTCAAGGCATATGCGCGGCCGGTGATATGACTTTTTAGGGCGTTTGCCTGCAGACTGGCTGTCAATAAAAGCGTTAGAATGTATTAAGCTGGCCGGACTGCTTGCGGTATTGATCCGCCAGATAATCGGTCCATTCGTCATAGATAGCCTTTTCGCTTTTGTCAAAGGCTCTTTCAAAGTTTCCGGTTCTCGCAAAAGCGCTGACGCAATCCCATGAATAGGTTTTAACCAAGTAGTCGATGTATGTATATGAAAAATCATAACCGCCAAAATCGGCAAAAATCATGGGCGCAAACAGCCCGCTGACGCGCGTCTGTTCCAGCGTCGGAACCGATTGATAAGTCAGGGAGTTGCTGTTTGGAATCTGCTGTGATAAAAACCCAGCCAGCCCGTTATCAACCCAATAGGTCATGGAAGGATTGATATTCGAGTTAAACGCGTGAACCATCTCGTGCAGCACCGCGTTTTTGTTGTTGTTATAATCATGAACCTTACCGGGGTTGGCGGGGGAGGTTAGTATCACATTCGTGCCGATGTTGTCGCCGATATACCAGTCAAGGCCGAGCAGCGGCGCAATCAGGCCATACTTTTTGGTTTGCATCGTGGATTGATTATCGTAAATATAGATATTGATGTCCGGTTTGCCGGAGACTCCAAGCAGATCTGCCAATTCAGCGGCTCTCGCGTCAGCCAGCTCAAAGGTGTCAACGGCGGCATTATGCTCATTTTCATAGTAGACATTAACCCAATGCCCCGACAACACATTCATATTACCGGAGTTCAGGTTAAACGTGGGTATAAAGTTTATGAGTGCAAGAAATAATAAGCCACCGACGATATATATGATTATTTTTAAAAGCTTTTTACGTACCAAAGTTCGACCTCCCATTTTATGTTAACACAATCATAATATAACGCAACAGCATGATCGTACAGGATAAAGGATGAGAAACGGACATCGATTTTTCAAAATCAACCCACTTGAGAAATTGTGGTTTTATTAAAGAAGTGATAGTATATATAGTAAATCAAATAGACGGGGAGAAAGACAATGAAGCTGAATTACAAGAACACCATCCTTGTGGGCCTTGCGTTTCTCACAATCTCCGCATTCTGGCAGTTATATGAGTTCCATGTTCCCCTAATTTTGCAGAACATCTATAAAATCAACCATACGACATCCGGTTTCATCATGTCGCTCGACAACATCGTAGCGCTGTTTATGCTGCCTTTGTTTGGTATGCTGTCCGACAGGACGCGCACCAAGATAGGCCGCAGAATGCCATTTATCATCTTCGGAACCCTGGCATCTGTGATATTCATGTTGGGAATGCCATTTGCCGTTCAAACGCGACAGCTCGTCGTGTTCATGATTGCGCTGGGTCTCGTGCTCATATCCATGGCGTTTTATCGTTCGCCTGCAGTGGCGCTGATGCCGGACGTTACGCCCAAACCGTTGCGCTCCAAGGGTAATGCGGTCATCAATCTGATGGGATCAGTTGGCGGAGCATCGATACTGCTTCTCAATGCATTCCTTGCTCCCAAAGCCAAGGATGCCGATCCAAACTATTGGCCCATATTTATCACCACGGCGGCCATTATGCTCGTGGGAATGGCCGTGCTGATTACCACGGTCAGAGAAACCAAGCTCGTCAAGAAGATGCGTGAGGACAGTGCCGCGATGGGAATAGACCCCGAGGAAGCCAAGGAGCCAGACAAGCCGTCTGTCAGAAAGAAGGAAAAGCTGCCGACAGACGTACGGAAGAGTCTGCTGCTGATACTCATCTCCATATCCTTATGGTTCATGGGCTATAATGCTGTGACGACATCATTTTCTAAATATGCGATCAATGCGCTTGGAATGCAGGAGTCTCAGGCGTCTCTGATCCTCATGGTGGCAACAATCACCGCAACCATTGCATTTATCCCCGTAGGCATCATCTCAACGAAAATCGGACGCCGCAAGAGCATATTGTTCGGCGTGGTGCTGCTCGCAGCGGTTTTCGGGACGGCGGCGCTTTATACGGCGTATTCGCCGCTGATGTACGTGTCGTTCGCGCTCGCGGGCATTGCATGGGCGTCCATCAATGTCAACTCTTTGCCGATGGTACTTGAAATGTCTAAGGGAGCCAATGTGGGGCAGTATACAGGCTATTATTACACCTTTTCGATGGCCGCGCAGGTGATTACGCCAATACTATCTGGCTTTCTGCTCGATAAGGTTGGCTTTTCCACACTGCTGCCTTATGGCGCGTTCTTTGTGGCGCTCGCGTTCTTCACCATGCTGTTTGTGCGCCACGGCGATTCCAAACCCATCGCGCCCGCCAGCAAGCTTGAAACGTTTGATGTCGCAGACTAACAGAAGAAGGTGACAATGATTTACTTACAAGTCATCGTTTGCGCAGCTGTCGTGCTGCTGATACTCAATATGCTTGTGCTGGCTCCGGGCCGCTTGCCGAAAGCCATGAGCCCCGCCCTTTGGCGCACGCTCTACGCGCACCGCGGCCTGCACACCAAGGATAAAACGGTGCCCGAAAATTCGATGGCGGCGTTCGCGGTGGCTGTCGATGCCGGCTATGGTATTGAGCTCGATGTCAACATCACCTCGGATAATCAGGTCGTCGTGTTTCACGACGACGACTTGAAGCGCCTTTGCGGCGTCGATAAGAGGCTTATCGACTGCACATTTGAGGAACTGCAGAATTACCGGTTGCTGGGCACGCAGGAAAGGATACCGCTGTTTACGGACGTATTAAAGCTCGTCGGCGGCAGAAAAGCGCTGGTTGTGGAGCTAAAAACGTCGTCGCGCGGGAAAGAGCTTTGCGAAAAGACGGCGGCGATTCTTGAGAGCTACAAGGGGCCGTACTGCATCGAGTCTTTTGATCCGCGCATTGTGCGATGGTTCAAAAAGCACAGGCCGCAGACGGTGCGCGGTCAGCTATCGGCAAAACGCAGAGGTTATAAGGGCCAGCCGTTTATTCAAACCGTGCTGCTTTCCGGTCTGATTTTCAATATCGTCGCGCGCCCGCATTTCGTGGCGTACAAGCACGAGGATATCAAACGGTTTAAGCTCGGGCTCTTCCGCCTGCTCGGCGGCAAGCTCGTCGGCTGGACGGTGCGCGACACGGATGATGCCCCGCGCCTGATGCGATATTTTGACGCGATCATATTCGAGTTTTTCAGACCGAGATAGTAAGAGAAATGAGGGTCTAATGAAGAAAAGATTTCTACTACCAATACTCATTCTACTGATAACAATAGCTATTTCTATAATATTCATTTTTCTCATTCAACCAATCTATGGCACTAATGATACTGGATATATAGTGGGATTGTCTGGGAATATAATAAGTGCACTATTAAGTGGCGTAATCACGTTTTTATGTATCTTCATCTCCATCGAGTATGCTCGTTCAGTTGAAGATAAGAATAGAGTATTCGAAAAAAGACCATTTATTATTGTTAAAATAAAAGAAGAAATTGAGCATGATACTAGTATACAACGCTTTCCTTGGGGAGGTGACCCTCCTCCAAGGGATGTTGTTGACATTTGGCTGCAGAATAAAGTTAAAGTAGAAAATTGCACCAGAGAACAGTTCCCTTTTTGGTCATATTGTAATAGCAATCGTACATATCTGTTAGTTTCAATTAAGAATATTGGATATGGGTTTGCTATGAATGTTAGTTTTGACCAAATCAAAGAAGATGACTTGTCGGATGAGAACAGAATAATAAACGATGTTATTGAAGCGCAAGCAGAATCGGATATTAAGTTGTACTTAATTATTGATATCTATAATAGTACAGAAATTGAAGAAGGAGATTATAAAGGTGCAAAAATAAATGCTGAAGAAGAAGGAGAATTTAAATTCATTTGCACATTTGAAGATATATTTAAAAATAAGTACAGACAGGAGATAACTTTATATTATCTTTGTTATGACAACAATCTAAATGATCTTGCTTGGAACTCAAAGGAACCAACAAGAATAAGATAAAAACGAGAAATAGAACATTTGTACGCCAGAAATTATGTTTGCCTTTTTGCTGTCATTTATGCTATAATACGCATTGAAATGGCAGGAGAATAGAGCCGTGCCGACCGTTGGTACGGCTCTTGCTTTTAGCCCGTCAAAGACAGCATGGCAAGGAGACAGATATGAATAAAAATGCATTGGTCGCCCAATCGGGCGGGCCGTCGCCGGTCATCAACGCGTCACTGCTCGGTGTAATCGACGCGTGCAGGCAGTACCCGGATCGCATCGGCGGAATCTTTGCGGCGTGGCACGGTATCGAAGGCGTTCTGTTTGAAGAATTGATTGACATGAACAAGCAGGACGACGGTGAACTGCGGCTGCTCAAAAACACGCCCGCCGCGGGCGGTATCGGCACCTGCCGCTACAAGCTTAAGGACGACCAGCAGGATGATTTTGCGCGTATTATCGATGTGATGCGCGCGCACGATATCGGATATTTCTTTTATATCGGCGGCAACGATTCGATGGACACCGCCGCGCACGTCTCCAGACTCGCGCATGAACAAGGGCTGGATTTAACCGTGGTGGGTGTCCCGAAAACGATAGACAACGATGTGGGAGACGAATATTTCACGATCATCGACCATACACCGGGCTACGGCAGCGCCGCTCGTTATTGGGCGATGAATCTGCAGAACATTGAAGAGGAAAACCGCGGCATGGGTGTGTCCGAATGCGTGAGCGTCCATCAGGCGATGGGCCGTCAGTCCGGCTGGATCACGGCGGCGGCACGGCTCGGCGACCCAGAAAGGCGGATGCCGCTGCAGCTTTACTTCGCGGAAGCAAAGAAGACCATTGAGGAGCTTGCCGACAACGTGAACGAGCAGTTAAAACGCGACGGTCGCTGCATTGTGGTGGTTAACGAGGGCTACGATGCGGGTGAGCTTGGGGCACGGCACGATGGCTTCGGGCATGTGGAATACGGCGCAAGCGAAAGCACCGCCGTTCAGCAGGTGACGAACTACCTGAACCGACATGGGCTCAAAGCGCGAGGGCAGGCCACCTGCCAGCAGGTGGGCGTGATGCAGCGAGACGCGTCAATCTATGCGTCCAAGGTGGATATTGAGGAAGCGTATTGTGTGGGCGCGAAGGCTGTGGATATCGCGATGACGGACGGCACCGGTTACATGGCTACAATGCTGCGCCGCCCCGGCGACAAATATGAGATTTATTACGACAAGGTGAAGCTCGAAACGGTGGCGAATTCGGTGCGGTATCTGCCGCAAAGCTGGCTTGCGCCCAGCGGTATTGATGTGACGGACGATTTTATCAAATACGCGATGCCGCTGATCGGCGACGGGTGGCCCGATGTGCCGATGGAGAACGGCCTTCAGCGCTTTGCGCGGCTTGAAATACGTTTTATAGAGAAGAAGCTGGCAGGGTTCACACCGTGCCGCATGAGATAAGGAGAATACATGGCTGTCAATCACATCGTCTGCTTTAAATTCAACGACAACGCCGATGCTGCCGACATCACAAAACACATGGAGATGTTCGCAGCGCTCGCCGGATCGGTTCCGGGCGTCCTGTCATATTCGGCGGGAAAGTCATTCGTTGTGCCGTACGAAGCCACGGCAGACTACGACAGCGTGCACTGCCTCACCTGCGAATCGGAGCAGGCTTTGGAAAGCTATTTCCACCACGAAGCGCATCAGGAATTCATGGCACGGAACAAGCATATCTGGCGCGACGTCTTCGTGATCAATGCGCAGATGGATTAAGCTTAATGGCGCATGAAAGGGTTTAAGTTTTATGGATTTTAAACTCCACTCCAAGTACAAACCGGCGGGCAGCCAGCCCGAGGCGATCGACGCGCTCGTGGCGGGTATTGAAGCGGGCAAAAAAGCGCAGGTGCTGCTCGGCGTGACGGGCAGCGGCAAAACGTTCACAATGGCGAACGTGATTGAGCGCGTTCAGCGCCCGACGCTTGTGCTGGCCCACAACAAAACGCTTGCGGCGCAGCTTTGCAGCGAGTTCCGCGAGTTTTTCCCGGATAACGCCGTCGAGTTTTTTGTGTCGTATTACGACTATTACCAGCCCGAAGCGTATGTGCCGGGCAAGGATTTATACATCGAAAAAGACGCGAGCGTCAACGACGAAATCGACCGTCTGCGCCACAGCGCCACATCGGCATTGCTCGAACGCCGCGACGTGATCGTGGTCGCGTCGGTATCGTGCATCTATTCCATCGGTGATCCGCAGGAATACAAGGGCATGAGCATTTCGCTGCGCCCCGGCACGAAAATAAAACGCGATGATCTGCTTGAGCGCCTTGTGGACAACAGCTTCACGCGCGGCGATATGGATTTTACACGCGGACGGTTCCGCGTGCGCGGTGATACGGTGGAGGTTTTCCCGGCCAGCACGATGGAAAAAGCGGTGCGCGTCGAGTTTTTCGGCGACGAGGTGGAACGCATACTCGAGATCGACGTGGTGACGGGACGCGCGCTTTCCACGCGTGAGCATATCGCAATATTCCCGAACACGCATTACGCGATGGACCGCGAATACATGAAAGAAAAGCTCGATGAGATTCGCGACGACATGATGAAGCAGGTGGAGCTGTTCAAATCGCAGGGAAAAATCCTCGAAGCCGAGCGGATTAAGCAGCGCACCGTCTATGATATCGAAATGCTGCGCGAGCTCGGCTACTGCACGGGCATTGAAAACTACTCACGCTATTTCGACGGACGCAAACCCGGAGATCCGCCCTTCACGCTGCTTGACTTCTTTCCTGACGATTTTCTCATGATCGTGGACGAGTCGCACGTGATGCTGCCGCAGGTGCGTGCGATGTACAAGGGCGATTTTTCGCGCAAGGACATGCTCGTGCAATACGGGTTTCGTTTGCCGTCCGCTTACGACAACAGGCCGCTGAAATTTGAAGAGTTCGAAAAACGGCAGGGACAGACGGTGTTTGTGAGCGCCACGCCTGCCGAATACGAGCGCAAGCTGGCGGGCGGCGTGGTGGAGCAGATTGTTCGCCCCACGGGACTGGTAGACCCGGAAATCACCGTCGTGCCGGCAGCAGGGCAGGTGGAGCATCTGCTCGGCGAGATTCGCGCCACTGTGAAAAAGGGCTTTCGTGTGCTGGTGACAACGCTGACCAAAAAAATGGCTGAGCGTCTGACCGACTATTACAGTGAACTCGGGTTGCGCGTCAAATACATGCACAGCGATGTGGACACAATGGAACGCATGGAGATCATCCGCGGCCTGCGCATGGGCGAATTTGACGTGCTCGTGGGCATCAATCTGCTGCGCGAGGGGCTCGATTTGCCCGAGGTCGCGCTGGTGGCCGTGCTCGATGCCGATAAGGAGGGCTTCCTGCGCAACGAAACGTCGCTGATACAGACGATCGGGCGCGCCGCGCGTAACGTGGAAGGCCGCGTGCTGATGTACGCGGATAAAATTACAGGCTCAATGCGCCGTGCGCTGGACGAGACGGATCGCCGCCGGGCGATGCAGGTGGCCTACAACGAGGAGCACGGTATCACGCCGCAAACCATTGTCAAAGAGACGTACGGCATACTCGAAATCACCAAGCCCGTGAAGGATACGG
>JAEZNC010000034.1 GCA_023441905.1 Bacillota bacterium
TGTACTCAATCGCGTCTTTTTCGGGAATAATATTCGCCACTTTAAAGAACGCGGACTGCATGACGGTATTGATACGGCCGCCCATGCCGGCTTTTTCCGCAATGTCGATCGCGTCGATGTTGTAGAATTTAATCTTCTTCTTTGCGATCGTGTTTTTAACCTGAGCAGGCAGCTCTCTTTCGAGGTCTTCCAGCGTTGTCCACTGCGAATTCAGCAGGAATACGCCGCCTTCCTTGAGATCGCAAAGCATGTCATACCGCGTCACATAGGACGGGTTGTGGCAGGCGACGAAATCGGCAAGGTCGATCAAATAGGTGGACTGAATGGGGCTCTTACCGAAGCGCAGATGCGATACGGTGAGACCTCCGGACTTCTTGGAGTCGTAGCTGAAATAGCCCTGAGCATACATATCGGTGTGATCGCCAATGATCTTGATCGAGTTCTTGTTGGCACCCACTGTACCGTCGCTGCCAAGACCGTAGAACTTGCAGCGCACTGTACCCTCGGGAGCCGCGTCAATTTTTTCGCCTAATTCAAGGCTCAGGTGTGTCACGTCGTCGTTAATACCCACAGTGAAGTGGTTCTTCATGGCACCCGCAAGGTTGTCGTAAACGGCTTTGACCATCGTGGGCGTGAATTCCTTGGACGAAAGGCCATAGCGGCCGTTAATCACCTTGATGCTCTTGCCGGCTTCGGCGAGAACGGTGATGACATCCTGATATAACGGTTCGCCCGAGGCACCGGGCTCTTTTGTTCTGTCGAGCACACAGATTTTCTTAACGCTCGCGGGAAGTGCGGAAAGGAAGTGTTTCGCGCTGAACGGACGGTAAAGGCGAACCTTGATTGCGCCCACCTTCGCGCCGCGTGCATTCATGTAGTTGATGGTTTCTTCCACGGCTTCGGCACCGCTGCCCATCAGCACGAGAATGTTCTCAGCATCGGGAGCACCGACATAATCGAACAGGCCGTATTTTCTGCCGAACGCTTTATAGAACTCGTCCATAACGGATTCGACGATAGCGGGTGTTGCGTCGTAATACTTGTTCGCGGCTTCTCTGTTCTGGAAGTAGATATCCGGGTTCTGCGCCGTGCCCTGCAGATGCGGATGTTCGGGGTTCATTGCGCGCTTTCTGAAATCTGCAATCGCGTCCTTGTCAGCCAATGAAGCGAGCGTTTCGTAGTCGAGCAGTTCGATTTTCTGCACTTCGTGGGAAGTACGGAAACCGTCGAAGAAGTGAAGGAAAGGAACCTTGGCTTTCAGTGTCGCAAGATGCGCCACGGCAGCCATATCCATGACTTCCTGCACGCTGTTGGCTGCGAGCATAGCAAAACCGGTCTGGCGGGTCGCCATCACGTCGGCATGATCGCCGAAGATGGAAAGAGCATGAGCGGCAAGGCTTCTTGCGGATACGTGGAATACGCACGGAAGCAGTTCGCCCGCGATCTTATACATGTTCGGAATCATGAGCAGCAGGCCCTGAGACGCCGTAAAGGTAGAGGTGAATGCGCCTGTTGCAAGGCTACCGTGAACGGCACCGGCGGCACCGGCTTCGGACTGCATTTCCGCAACCTTCATCTTCTGGCCGAAGATGTTCTTTCTATCGTGAGCCGCCCATTCGTCGCAGATTTCTGCCATGGGCGAAGAGGGTGTGATGGGGTAAATCGCGCCGACGTCCGAAAACGCATATGCCACATGGGCAGCGGCCGTGTTGCCATCGATCGTTTGTTTGTTAGCCATAGTTATCCTCCTTAAATGATTGGAATCATGATCAAACGTATTTATTTGAAAAGGTCAAGCTATTTACCTAGAAAGTAGTCTGTTCACAATCTCAAATATTATATATTCTTTAGAAAGAATGGTCAACATTATCCCTTGAATAATGACGAGATTGAGCAATAGTTCACGAACATTTCGCAATTGGCAACGGTATGGCAATATGTTTGTTCAAAAATGCATAGAATATATTCCAGAAAGAGGTAAATTGAACGGATAGTGGAAGTTGTAAATGGGGGCAATATCCAGGGAATATCGAATCGATGGCGCACTTTCTAATCGATAAAGTCTCTAACGAAGGGATTGCTCTGATGCATCCGATGACAAAACAGACAAAACGATGAAAGTTGTTGGGAACTTCTGGCAGTATAGCGGGACATGGGCTGCAAATTTGCCACGCTGTCCGAAGATTAAGCGAATAAGAAGGCGGTGACCAAGGTCACCGCCCAGACTGTCAGAAAAACATTTTTATCGCCCCCCTCTGACGGCTACCCTTCAGGGTAAAAGTGGGCTGTCGCCGACAGTTGGCCGGGGAGAGAAAATGCACTAAAAACCGGTCATACATACTTGGTCACCGCCCATTGATGACCGTTATATTCAATGGCATTCAAATTTCACTGTGTGGGTTCAGTCGTCAGCTCGTGCTCAAACGGAGCCGTTTCGAGGTTCTCAAGCGCCAGCCCCGCACCGGTGGCCACCGCGTCGAGAGGATGCTCGGCACGCCGCACAGGCATGCCCGTGGCTTTGACAACCAGCCTGTTGAAGCCCTGAAGCAGGCTGCCCCCGCCCGTTAAGACGATGCCTTCGTTGATGATATCCGCCGCCAGCTCGGGCGGCGTTTGTTCGAGTACGCTTTTAATCGCGTCGATAATGCTCTGGACAGGCTCACAAAGCGCGCTGCGTACGCTCTGCGAATCCACTGAGATGGATTTGGGAAGGCCTGACGAGATATCGCGTCCGCGAATCTCCATCGCCTGATCCTTGCCCTGATCGACAGCGCTGCCAAGCGTCATCTTAATCTGCTCCGCTGTGCTTTCGCCGATGATCATGCCGTAGTTCTTTTTGACGTGTTTTGATATCGCTTCGTCCATATGATTGCCGCCGATGCGCAGCGACCTTGCCGTCACGATACCGCCGAGCGAAATGATGGCGACTTCGCTGGTGCCGCCGCCCACATCCACCACCATGCAGCCCTTGGCCTGATGCACATTGAGCCCCGCGCCGATTGCGGCCGCCATCGGTTCATCGAGCAGCATCACCTCTCGCGCGCCGGATGCATGTGCCGCTTCCTCGACCGCGCGTTTTTCTACCTCGGTAATGCCGCACGGAACGCAGATCACAAGCCGGGGGCTGCGCTTAACGAGCCCCTGCGGCAAAGCCTTGCCGATGAAATATTTGAGCATGATTTCCGTCGTGTTATAATCCGCAATCACGCCGTCTTTGAGCGGGCGCACCGCGACGATGCCGCCCGGCGTCCGCCCGATCATTTTTTTTGCCTCTTCGCCGACGGCCAGTATATCTTTATTGTTGTTACTCTTCATTGCCACGACAGAGGGTTCTCTTAGTATAATGCCCTTGCCTTTCATATAAACGAGTGTATTCGCTGTACCGAGGTCAATGCCAAGGCATGGGGCCATAAATGAAAACATACAAACCTCCAAATTATGCTAATGCTATAATTCTGCCTATATAAGCTGTTTTTATACATTTAATCTTGTGAAAAGTGATAATGGCAGTGGTTTTATAGGATGCCCGGCTTATGTGCCTCAGCGTGATAAACCGGTCGTCCTTTTTTTGCTTGTCATCAGTCATCATGGGAGTTAGAATAGATGCATATTATCTTTCATTTCATCTGCTGGGCCCCGGCGGAGTCAGCGCCGATTGGGGCGGTTTGGTGTTGGTGGCAAACTTCGTAAAGGATGGAAATACTCTATGGACAAACCGCGGCATCAGATGGAAGTCAGTGGTCCGCCTCGTCGCAAGTACCGTTTTAATGCAAAAAAGCTTGGTATTACGCTTATATCGATCGGTTGTATTGCCGTACTCATCGCGCTCATTGTTCAGCACTTCGGCAGTCAGCCGGTGTCCGCCAATGCCGGAACGCCGCAAAAAACAGCCTCAACAGACTATAACGTATTGAAAGACAAATGCGTTGTGATTGATGCGGGGCACGGCGGGTTCGACCCGGGGGCCATCGGCGCATCGGGGAATCAGGAGGACGATCTCAATCTCAAAGTGGCCAAGCTACTGAAACAAAAGCTCGAAGACGAGGATGCGCAGGTGATTATGACGCGCAGCACCGACGACGCGATTGCCGAGACGAAGGACGAAGACATGGCGGAACGCCGCCGTATCATCGAGCAGAGCGGTTCGGATATTGTGATCAGCATCCATATGAATTCGCATACCGATTCGAACATCAGCGGCCCGCTTGTGCTGTTTATGCCGGGGTCGAACAAGGGCAAACAGCTCGCGGAAAACATTATGGACAGTATCAACGACGCGCTGAATGCAAAGGGCAATGCGCGTGCAGAAGATCTGTATATATTAAAAAGCGGCAATCAGCCTTGCGTGCTTGTGGAATGCGGCTACATCAGCAATGCGATGGAGGAAGCGAATCTTGCGCGCGAGGAGTATCAAAAAAAGATTGCCGATGCCATTCTTACAGGAACAGCCGAATTTTTCGGCGGCTGACCACAGACGTTTTCGGAGGATAGTGTTTGAATAAAAATCAGGCTAACGAGTATGTTGTGCGTATCAATAAGGCGTGTGACTATATCGACAGCCATCTTGGAGAAGATTTGACACTTTCAATGCTCGCGGGTGTAGCGGGCTTTTCGGAGTTTCATTTTCACAGAATATTCACTGCGATGACGGGTGAGACGCTGTTCAGTTTTATACAGCGCCTGCGTGTGGAACGCGCCGCCATGTACCTGATACAAAGGGAAGAAAGCGTGACAATAATCGGCGCGGATTGCGGCTTTTCCTCACCAGCGGTTTTTTCGCGTACGTTCAAAAAGCGTTTTGGCTGCTCTCCGTCGGCATTTCGAAAAAGCAATGAGGGTCAAGAAGTCAGCAGCATCAGTCAACTGCTCCGCAATGACCGGAAAGCAAAGACCGATGAAGACGGATATAATGGCAAAAAAAGCAGGAGGTTTGCCATGAAACCAGAAGTCAAAATGGAGAAAATTGAGACGATGCGCGTTGCGTATTTACGCTATGTGGGGCCTTATATGGGGAACAGCGGACTCTTTGAGAGCCTGTATAAGCGCCTTTTTGCGTGGACGGGGCCGCGCGGTATTGATGTATCGACGACGTATATTATTTATCATGATGACCCAAATATCACCGAGGAAGACAAGCTCAGAATGAGCATCTGCGTTCCGATCGGCGAGAATGTGCAGGTGTCCGGCGAGATCGGCGAGATGACGATAAACGGCGGCACATACGCGGTGGGTACCTTTACTCTGGCGACTGATGAATACGCGCAGGCGTGGAACTATATGTACAGCGAATGGCTGCCAAACAGCGGCTACCAGCCTGCCACCGAGGCCTCGTTTGAACGCTACAGCGGTGAATGCGACGCGGACGGCAAGACGACGGTGGATATTTGCGTCCCGGTCACGGTTCTGTAGCAATACTCAATTAAAACTGCAAAATACAAAAAAGCCGCGAATCGCGGCTTTTTGTTTAATTGCTTGCAGCGCTTGTTGCGAACGCTTTGGCTCCCTCCAGTTCCTCATTGTTCGGATGGCGCCGATTCATAAATAAAAACTTACCCTTGCATAAGTAACATTCCTCGTCCACCGATATGCCCCGGCTTCTGAGCAGCTCTTTCATGAGCCCGAGCGCCTTAGATTCTTTGATGCTTGTGGAGAACAGCACAACGCGCTTTGCCTTTTGCGGCGTGAGTGCCTGCAGAAACGAATCCATCACGGGGTCGAGCTTGCCGCCGTAGACGGCGCCGCCGATGAACATGACGTCTGCCGCGTTATCAAGCGGATATTCCTTAACCGGCTGAGCCGGGCACGAAAGCGCTTCCGCGATGGCGTTTGCCACCTTTCTTGTATTTCCCGTTACCGAATGATAGATGACCGCAGTCGACATGGCGATACCTCCGTATGAATGATTAAGACCATTATAGCATGGTTATATTTGGATGTATACGCTATAATGTTTGAGAATACGACAGTTAATGGGGAAAAAGGAAAAGCGAAGATGGATATTCATATAAGACCTGCAAAACGAAAGGAATTGGGCATGGCACTCGACATGCTGCGTGATGCGGCGGCGTGGCTGAAAAGCATACATATCGACTATTGGCAGGTTTGGCTCGATCCGCCCGAGAACTATGTGGATTGGATAAGGCAAGGCTTTGACAACGGCGAGTTTTATTTTGCGCAAAAAGACGATGTTGAAGTGGTGGGTATGCTCCGGCTGCAATATGCCGATGAGATGTTCTGGGGCAAGAGAGATGATAAAGCGGGCTATATCCATTCGTTCACCACAAACCGGAAATATAAAAACCAAGGCGCTGGCAGCGATATACTCAGGCTAATTGAAGCAAAGCTCGCGGATGAGAGCATTGAGTTCCTGCGGCTTGACTGCGCGCCGCACGTGGAGAAGCTTTGTGCGTATTACGAGAATTACGGATTCGAACCCAAAGAAACGGTGAGCGTGTACGGGGAAGAACTGCGACTGTACGAGAAGAAGGTTTGGGCTGACAGATATGGAACGACAAACCCGCCAATGAGCAAATAGGGATCCCCCCTGCTTTTGCACCGATTGGGGGGATATTGATCCACACGCGAACCTGCAATCGCAAGCAGCTTTCAGATGCTTCGCTTACGCTCAGCATGACAGACCATATTTTTGACTATTAAAAAGCCCGGGGACACGTGTCCCCGGGCTTTCATCATTCTATATCTCTTTGAGCATATTGTAGAGCATATTCAGCGGCAGCCCCATCACATTGAAATAATCGCCGTGAACGGCACTGATAAACTTTCCGCCGTAGCCCTGAATCCCATACGCGCCCGCCTTATCCATCGGCTCGCCCGTCGCAATATAATCGCGAATCTCTTCGTCCGACAGCGGCGCAAACCGCACACGCGTCATGTTGACGCCGGTATGGGTGATACCTTTATAGATCACCGCCACGCCCGTGTACACACGATGCTCGCGGCCCGAGAGCATTTTCAGCATCTGTTCCGCCTGCGCTTCGTCTTCCGGTTTGCCGAGCACGCGGCGGTTCACCGCCACGAGCGTGTCCGCTCCGATCACGAGCGCCTGCGGGACCTGCCGCGCAATGTCGGCGGCTTTGTCCGCAGCAAGCATCTTCACCTGCGCCGCGGGCGTGCCCGTCGCTGTCTCATCAATCCCGCTCGGGATGATGTCAAAAGCGGGGATGATATATGAAAGCAGCTCTTTGCGCCTCGGTGACGCCGACGCGAGTATCACGCGGGTTTCGGGACTTATCTTCATGCTATTTGTTCACCACGTCGCACGCGTTGCTGAGCTTATCCATGTTCGCGATGGTGCCCTTGGGGCAAACCTCCGCGCATATGCCGCAGCCGGTGCACTTGTCGTAATCGATTATGGGCACGTTGTTTACCATCGCAATCGCGTTTTCGGGGCACTTTTTCGAACAGATGCCGCACGCAATGCAGCCCGCCTTGCAGTTAACCGTCACCGCTTTGCCCTTTTCGGTTGTGCGGCAGCTGACGAACACGTTTTTGTTCTGCGGCATCACCTTAATCAC
>JAEZNC010000095.1 GCA_023441905.1 Bacillota bacterium
GCATATCGCGGGCACCAACGGCAAAGGCTCGGTGTCCGAATACATGGCATGCATATTGATGGCGGCGGGGAAGCGCACCGGGTGCTTCACCTCGCCGCATCTTGTGTCGCCCACGGAGCGCATACGCCTCGACGGAAAAAACATCGGCGAAGCCGAGTTTGATGCGTTGCTGTGTGAAGTGGCCGCGAAGAAGCTTGCCATCAACGAGACGCTGTTCGCCGCGTACACGGCGGCGGCACTGCTCTGGTTTGAGCGGCAGGGGGCGCAGTGTGCCGTGATTGAAACGGGCATTGGCGGCCGGCACGACTCGACCAACATGATCACGCCGGGCGTCTCGATACTGACGCCGATCGATTACGACCACATGGCGATACTCGGCAATACGCTGAGTGAAATTGCTTACGACAAAAGCGGCATCATCAAGCACGGCGTGCCCGTGGTTTCGGCCGCACAGCCGGACGAGGTTATGACGGTGATCGAAAACGAAAGCCGCTCTTTAAACGCGCCGCTGACTGTGGTGCTGCCGGTTCGCATACTGTCCGCCTCACCGCAGGGGCAGACGTTTGAGCTTGAAGGTAAAGAGTATTTCATTAATATGATCGGACGCCACCAGCCGCAGAACGCGGCGCTCGCGGTAAAAGCCGCACAGGCGCTCGGCATCGGTGAAGACGCAATTAAGCAAGGACTTGGTGATACCGCACTCAAAGCCCGCGCACAGTTTGTGCCGGGGACGCCGGATATACTGCTGGACGGTGCTCATAACTATGCCGCTGCGTGCGCATTATGTGATGTCATGGACGATTATTTTGAAGACAGAGCCAAAGTGTTGCTGTTCGCCTGCATGAAGGACAAGGATTATACGCCGATGATCGATGTACTCGCGCCGTATTTTGATGAGGTCACCGTGACGCGCGTCGGCATGGAGCGCGAGGCCAATCCGTTAAGACTGAAAGCGCAATTTGACGCATATACAAAATGCACCGTGCAAAGCGACGCTGTAATGGCCTTCGCGCAGGCGAAAGCCGCCGCAAAGGAGAAGGATGAGATGCTCGTCGTCTGCGGCTCGTTTTACCTCGCGGGGCTCATCGAGCCGTTAACGCGAAAATAATATGTCTGCCACACGCGTCTGGAGAATCTGTCAGTCCAATCAACTCACATCAGAAGGTGCCATTATATGCGAATGCACCCATGCCTCCCTCTGAGAGGGAGGTGGCAATTGGCCGACATGTCGGGCAATTGACGGAAGGAGTCGGCAAGGCTGTTTGAAGCATAGAGCCTTCCCTAAGTTGCATATTGGCGATTAGGAAGATGACGCCGTTTTTATATTAAACAAAGCGAAAACAATCCTCCGTCACGCTGCGCGTGCCACCTACTTTCAAAAGGAGGCTTGGCCTGAACGTTGAACAGACTCATTTGAAAAGGGACTCAGAGTGTCAAAAAAGCTTCTTAACGTGGCCCCCTCTGACGAGGGGGCTGTCACCGATAGGTGGCTGGGGGAGAGAGAATGGCTTGGAAACGGTCACTCCCTCCGTCACGCTGCGCGTGCCGCCTCGTTTCAAAAGGAGGCTTGGCCTGAGCGTTGAACAGACTCCTTTGAAAAGGAGCTCATGCTGCTGACAAAGTAACAAATGTCATTTTGAGTGAGCGATAGCGAGACGAAAAATCCCACGTTTAAAGCGCTTTGACATGGGTGCACCTCCTTTCAAAAGGAGGCCGTTAATTGGATGTCCACACGTCACTGTGGCGTGATAAAGCTTATAGAATACAAGAGGCCAAACAATATGAAAGAACAAAGAATCATCGACATACACGCGCATGTGTTCCCCGAGCCGATTCGCGAAAAAGCGGTGGATGCCATCGGACGCTTTTACGATATTCCGATGTACGGGGAAGGCTCACCGGAGGATCTGCTTTTTCGCGGCAGTCCGTATCACATCATCAAATATGTGGTCAATTCGGCGGCAACAACAGCGGATCAGGTGCAGGCGATCAACCGCTATATCAAAAGCGTACAGGACAGCGATACGCGTTTCATCGGCTTTGGCACGATTCATCAGAATACACTTCATCCGGACCGTGTGATTGATGAGATTATCGAGATGGGTCTGCATGGCGTCAAGCTGCATCCCGATTTTCAAAAGTTCGACATTGACGATCCCAAGTTGTTTCCCATCTACGAAGCGATGGCGGGGCGGCTGCCGCTGCTGATTCATATGGGCGACGAGCGTTCGGACGCGTCGTCTCCCGCAAGGCTGCTCAATGTGATCAAGAAGTTTCCGGCGCTGACTGTTATCGCGCCGCACCTAGGCGGCTATTCGCGGTGGGACGAAGCGTTCGAGACGATCATCGGACAGGATATCTACATCGACACCTCGAGCGCGCTTGCGTTTATGCCGCCCGAAAAGGCGGCGGCGATCATCCGCGCCCACGGCATCGATAAAGTGCTGTTCGGCAGCGACTATCCGATGTGGCTGCATCAAGACGAGCTGGAGCGCTTCTATGCGCTCGGGTTCACGGACGACGAAAACGAGAAGATGCTCTACGGCAACGCCGCGAAGCTGCTTGGCGTGAGCGATGACAAGTAAACCGATTTTGGCTTGACAGAAACTGCATATGGTTATATCTTCCTTGTATATACAATCATAAGGGGGTAAACCATGTTTGGCTGGCGCGAGGTTTTCACATCGTTTTCTATGACCGATTTTGCCAAAGCGCGTGAGGCGCTCGGGCAAAAGGGCATCCGTTATTATTACAAATCAAAAAGCCTGATGGGCAACACGAGAGGGAGCATGGGGAGCTTCGGTATCGACGTGAACTATGCTTTTCAATACTATCTCTATGTCAAAAAGGATTCTTTGGAAGAAGCGCAGTATCTGATCGGCAATGCGTTTAGAAGATAAGGAGATCACGCATGTTTGGTTGGCGAGAGATTTTCACCACGTTTTCCCTTAGGGATTTCACACAAGTGCGTGAAGCATTGGAGCAAGGCGGTGTTGACTACCGCTATGACGTGCGAAATATGATCGGCTCAATGCGATCCGCAGGTTCGATAGGCTTCAACATGGACTATGACAAACTGTATCTAATCCGCGTCAATAAAAAGAATATCGATCAGGCGCAGTATTTAATCTCAAACGCACGGAAGAGAGGATAGCGAGTCATGTTTGGCTGGCGTGAAGTTTTCATGACATTTTCTGCAGCAAATTTCGATAAGGTCTGCAAAGAGCTTGAGCAAAATAAAGTTCGTTACCGCTATTGTGTAAGGAATATGATTGGCCCAAATTCATCGGCAGGCACTTTTGGTACTGAGCTAATATATGATAAGCAATTTCTCATGACTGTTAAAAATAAGGATGCGGATATGGCTCAGTATCTGATCAAAAACGTGCTGAGAGGATAAGGGGGGATGCTGTATGTTCGGCTGGGAAGAGGTTTATATGGGCTTTTCGATGGATGATTATATCAAGGCAAGGGATGCCATCGAGAGCGAAGGCATTGCCTATAAAAGAAAGCTGTTCGCGCATGCGGGCGCTTGGCTCGGGCGCGGAAGGGTGCAACAAAGCAGAGCGATCTTCGGCAACCATACGGATTTCTCCAAGCAGTACCGGCTGTTTGTGCGCAGAGAAAACGCGGAGCAGGCCCGGTATCTGATACGGCGGGCGATGGAGGGGTAACCCATGCTGAGCATCAGAGAAGCGGACGAACGGGACCTGCCGGCCGTCCTAGGGCTCTATCAACAAAGCGATATGGACGGCAGCTGTTTGACGCTTGAGCAGGCCGCGCCGATTTTCGAGAAGATGAAGACGTATCCCGATTACCGTCTCTATGTCGCAGAGCGAGACGGGGATATCGTGGGCACGTTCACGCTCGCGGTGCTCGATAATCTCGTGCATCATGGGGCCAAAACGGGGCTTATCGAGTCTGTCGTTGTAAAGGCGGACGTTCAGGGGCAGGGCATCGGCAAAGCGATGATGACGCGTGCCATCGAATTATGCCGCGAAAAGCAATGCTACAAGGCGGTGCTATCGAGCGGCGCAAAAAGAAAAAAAGCCCATCAATTTTATGAGGGCCTTGGATATAAGATTCATGGGCAGAGTTTTTTGATGACGCTCGATTAAATGATGCTCTTCAAATAGTCGCTGAAAGCCGCGACGCTTTCAATCGTATACTCCGGGTTCATCTCTTTTAACTTTTCTGTTTCGGCCATGCTGGACCATGCGGCGGAGATGATGGGGATGCCCACCTGCCGGCACGCCAGGATGTCAGTTGTGGTGTCGCCGACGTAAACGGCCTCCTGTGGCTCAATACCGAATTGACTCAGCAGTTTTTTCAGCCCCTGCGGTTTTCGTAGCCCTTCGGGCGAGCCTGTGTCTATCCCGTCAAATACGTTTTCCATCCCGTACCATTCGAGCGTGATTTTTGTACCCATAGCGCTTTTGCCTGTCACCAGGCCAAGTTTAATCTTTTTGCTTTTTAAGTAGCTCAGCAGCTCCCCAATGCCGTCAAACGGATTCGGATATTCCGCGTGCAGCGTTTTATAGCTTTGAAAATATGCCGCAAGGCCTTCATCGTAATGCTCGGGAATCAGCGCTTTGATTGTGGCTTCCTCGGAAGGGCCGAATGTGGCGATGAGCTCTTCGTCGGTGACGGCACGGCCCGCGTACGGTTCAATCGCTGCCCGGAAGGACCGGATAATCAGCGGCAGCGTGTCGCCCAGCGTGCCGTCCATATCAAATAGTACTGCTTTAATCATGATGCACCTCACAATGTTGACTGAACTTTAATATCACCGAAACGTTAATACAATCGACCGATAATGTCAAGTTTCGAGGTGTATATTATTACCGCTTCTGCCCGTTGACACATATTCTTACGGATGATACTTTTTATCACAGAGCACATTGTCTATAGACTTTTTGACTAAAGGGAGGACCATCCATGGTTTATGATTTGATTGTGATTGGCGGCGGCCCGGCAGGGTACCTCGGCGCACAGCGCGCGGGGCAGGCGGGGCTTAAAACGCTGCTTTTTGAAACACGCAGCCTTGGGGGTGTTTGTCTTAACGAAGGCTGCATTCCCACCAAAACACTGCTGCACTCGGCGAAATTGAAGGACGGCGCGGCTTACGGCGAAGCTTTCGGCGTGAGTGCGCAGGGCGTGCAGCTCAACCACAGTGCGGTGATGGCGCGCAAAAACAAGGTGGTGAAAACGCTTGTGGGCGGAGTGGAAGCCGCGCTCAAACGAGCGGGCGTCACGGTGGTTAAGGCGGCGGGCATGGTCTCGGGACAATCCGCCGAAGGGTTTACCATGACAGACGGCAAAGACGTGTACACGGGCAAACGATTGCTGATTGCGGCAGGCTCTGAACCGTCGGTGCCGCCGATACCGGGGCTTAATGAAGCGCTCGGCAGCGGATTTGCGCTGACCAGCCGCGAGCTGCTCGATATGCCGGAGGTGCCGGGCAAGCTCGTTGTGATCGGCGGCGGCGTGGTCGGCCTTGAAATGGCGAGCTATTTTTGTTCGGCGGGCTCTGAGGTCACGGTCGTCGAGCTGCTCGATACCGTCGGCGGCTCAATTGACGCGGATATCGCGGCGATACTCAAAAAGAACCTTGTGAAAAAGGGTATCCGTTTTGAGCTCGGGTGCAGGGTCGCGGGCATTTCGAACACGGTGGACGGAGTGGGAGCGGATGGTGTGCCCGTCACGCTTGCGGCGGAGAAGGTGCTGCTCAGCGTCGGGCGGCGTGCCAAGACTGACGGCCTCGGGCTGGAGACCATCGGCGTCACAATTGAAAACGGCGCGGTGATGACCGACAGCCATATGCAGACCGGCGTGGCGGGTGTTTATGCCGCGGGGGATATCACCGGCAGATCGATGCTTGCGCACACGGCCTACCGCGAGGCCGAGGTGGCTGTGGCCCATATGACGGGCCAAGCCGACACGATGCGCTACGATGTCATACCGTGGGTGATTTACACGTCGCCGGAGGCGGCGGGCGTGGGGCTTACCGAAAGAGAGGCGAGAGAAAAGGGGCTCGATGTCACGGTGAAAAGCCTGCCGATGAACTACTCCGGGCGGTATATGGCGGAGAACGACCGGGGCGACGGCATCATCAAGCTGATTGCTGACAACAAACGGCATGTGCTTTTGGGTGTGCACATGATTGGCTCATACGCGTCCGAGATCATATACGGCGCGGGCATCATGATTGAAAAGGACATGACGATTGACGCAATCAAGCGGCTTGTGTTTCCGCACCCGACGGCGGGCGAGGCACTGCGCGAAGCGATATTCCAACTTTGAACCGATTCACGATAAAAAACGGCGAGGGCATACACTCCCGCCGCCGGTATAAATGAAAACTTTCTGCCTTTCAAAGCAGTCCTTCGTGAGGAGCAGAACGTAAATTTGCCGGTGTATCGTTATTATTTTTGAATCTCTGCATTGATCAGCAGCCATATATTGCGGGATAAAACCCCGTAATAGCGGTCAAGGCATAAATCTTTAAGCTTTGCCTGCAGCCTCATATCCAGTACGTCAAACGCTGTATTTTCCATGATAGCCCGCGTTTCTTCGGCTGAAAAGGATGCTGCTTTTTGGCTGTTCCACAGCCCGCGGTTTTCGGGACAACATTCCTGGCACCTTGTGCATCCCACAAGGCTGTTATGCCAGCCATTTTGCAGCCACGCCGGGAGGGGATCGCCGATCTCGTTATGGTAGGTCAGGCACCGGTCCGTGTTGATGATGCCGCCGTCCCTGCCGATCGCGCCCGTCGGGCATTTTTTGGCGCAGACACCGCATGCGGCGCAACGGCTCATAACAACGTCCTCCCGTATATCCGTCTCATCAGCCATCAAATCGGAGGCAAAGACAGTCAGCCGATGGCATGAACCGAGGCCGGGGATATAAAGTATATTGTTCCGGCCATACTGCCCGAGCCCACTCATGGCCGCCAGCATTTTCTTAGGCAGCACAACGGGGTATGAGTGCAGTTTATATTCCTCGAAAACAGAGCCGGTGATGTTTTTTATTGCTGAGAGCTGCAGGTCTCTGTACAGATAAGCGGGCGGCACAGAGGCTTTGATTGTATGGGAACCCCATTCCATCTCCACATAATATGGCGGGGACGGCAGCGCGACGACAGCCAGTGATTTGATGTTAGGCTTTATAGAGAAATCAAAGTAATCATGAAGCATCCGGCGGTACATGCTTGTCTTTTTCAGATTCACCATACAGTCAAGCCAGTCATTCTCAACGCGCGGCAGCAGGGCGGAAGGTATCAGCTTGAGTTGTCCGCCAATTTTTTCGATATTCTGTTTGAGTATGCGCGCAGGTTCTCTCAATTGATGATATCTCCGGTTATTATATGAATTTTATACATATCACTATAACCAAAATTTATCATGGCGTCAAACAACCACTGACCGTCACCTGATTCGACATCTCATGACGACATGACATGGAAAGCATTTTACCCGAGAAAAAAGAGAATAATTGTTCGCGTTAATGTTTGACAGATAGATGCCTTGCCTATAGAATTATGCTATACAGGCTATGAAAGGACGCATGAATGGTCATACTGGGTA